>NZ_VTOZ01000026.1:0-44499 GCF_008271345.1 Pseudoselenomonas caprae | reverse complement strand
ACACGGTAATTTACAAACTGCAATTCAACGAAAAAATCCGCTAGCTCTCTACTGAGCCAGCGGATTCAAACCGTTCCTCATATTACATAAAACCAAGCGGCATCTGGATACGCCTCGATTTCCTGCACTTCGCGTTTTCCTTGGTTGTAGCGCAGTTCCTGATTCTTGACGCTGACCTTGGTGCCAGGCGCAATGGACTTTGTCAGGAAGACATTACCGCCGATGACTGCGCCCTTACCAATGACCGTCTCACCGCCAAGGATTGATGCTCCCGAGTAGATTGTCACATGATCCTCGATGGTCGGATGGCGTTTCTTGTTGAACAGCTTGCGGCCGCCAGAAGTCGACAACGCGCCCAAGGTCACGCCCTGATATACCTTGACGTGCTCACCAATCTCGGTCGTCTCGCCGATAACGATGCCTGTGCCATGGTCAATCATGAAGTACTTGCCAATCGTCGCACCGGGGTTGATGTCGATACCCGTCTTGCTATGGGCAAGCTCCGTCATGATGCGCGGGATTACCGGGACGCCAAGCTCATAGAGCACATGGGCAAAGCGGAAAATCGTGATCGCGTAGAGTCCCGGATAGGCAAAGATGATTTCGTCGGCACTCTCGGCGGCGGGATCGCCGTCAAAGACCGCCTCGACATCGGTTGCCAGGTACTCGCGGATTTCAGGGATGCGGCGCAAGAAGGCCAGCGTGATCTTCTGGGCTTCAACGCGTGTTTCCTCCAGCTTTTCCTCGTCGGGATGCTCCCCATAACGCAGGGCGATAGCAATCTGCTTGTTGAGACGGAAGGCGATATCCTCGATGACCATCGACAGGTTGTTGCGGATATCGTAGATGCGGTAGCTCTTGTCCTTCGTAAATCCCGGATAGGCCACGCGCACGAGTTCCTGGATCAGCTCATAGATGACCTTCGTGTCCGGCTGGTTGAATACGTCGAGTTTATCGATATGGCGTTTCTTGTCATAATCCGCCAATATATCTTTCGTAATATCATGTATCTCCGTTGAAATATAGTCCTTCATGCTGATACTCCTTCTGGCAATATCCATATAATATACAAAAAAGGTTCCAAAACCTGTCCAAAACAGGATTCGGAACCCTTTGATCTGTCCACTCATTGGATTCTTGTTTCATGGTAGCATACAAGCATACATCTGTCAATCAAAACCCACAAGTGCCAAAGCGAATTCAGAACAAACGCAAGGCTCTTACCAATGCGTCGATATCCTCCGGAGAATTATAGAAAGCAAGCGTCGGGCGAACTGTTCCTTCCAGGCCGAAATGACGCAGTACCGGCTGGGCGCAGTGATGACCTGCCCGCACGGCAATGCCGAACTGATTGAGTTTCTCGCCGACCGCCGTGATGTCATAGCCGTCCAGCACGAACGACAGCACACTGGCTTTATGGTCTGCGTGACCGATAAGATGCAGGCCCTTGACTTTCGCCATTTCTTTTTCGGCATAGACCAGCAAGTCATGCTCATGCTGATTGATGGCCGGCATGCCGATGGCCTGGATATACTCCAAGGCCGCGCCAAGACCAACCGCATCAGCGATGCTGCCTGTACCGGCTTCGAATTTGTTCGGCGCCGGATTATAGATCGTACGCTCAAACGTGACATCCTTTATCATATTGCCGCCGCCCTGATAAGGCTTAGCCGCCTCGAGGACTTCCTGTTTGCCATAGACCACACCAATACCCGTAGGGGCAAAGACCTTATGGCCGGAAAAAACGAAGAAATCGGCATCGATGGCCTGGATGTCTACAGGGATATGGGCAATGCTCTGCGCACCATCGATCAGGATGCGGACACCGTGGCGATGTGCAATGGCAGTAAGCTCAGCCACCGGAGTAACCGTACCCAATGTATTAGAAACATGCGTCACCGAAACGAATTTCGTACGCTTGGTAAATAACCGTTCATACTCTGCCACGAGCAGATTGCCCTTGTCATCGACAGGTATGACCTTGATGACAGCGCCCGTTTCCTGCGCAATGAGCTGCCAGGGTACGATGTTAGCATGGTGCTCGAGCAGTGACACGATGATTTCATCCCCGGGCTGCAGGTACTGTTTGACATAGGCCTGTGCCACCAGGTTGATGCCCTCGGTCGTCCCCCGCACAAAGACGATATTGTCCTTTGATGGCGCATGGATGAAATCAGCCACCGTCTGACGTGAGCCTTCATAGGCGTCAGTCGAACGGGCTGCCAGTTCATGGGCGCCGCGGTGCACATTGGAGTTCTCATGCTGATAGAAGTAAACTAAACGATCGATGACGGCCTGCGGACGCTGCGTTGTCGCGCCATTGTCCAGCCAGACAAGGTCATGACCGTTTACCTTCTCAGCCAGCACGGGAAAATCGCGGCGGATATCGGCTAGCGACTTCGTGCCCACGATAATGGAATCATTGGCTTTAGGAGAGCCCCCTTGCCCAGCGGCCACTCTTCCTGCCTGGGCGGGCAAAATTCCGGACTCTGCTTCGCGCACGGATACTACAGCCGGGCGAAAACCAGCCGCATCAGCAGGTGCCACGCCATCGGCCCCTGCTGCCTGCCCGCCAAACTCCTGCGCCAGGCTTGCCCACGCATCTTCATGGATGCCAGCCTTAGCTGCATAGGCTGAGGCTTTGGCAGCCGCCCGCCCTATGACACGGGTATCGCTGGTATGGACAAGATCCGCCAGCCCCTGTTCGCACTGTTCTGCCTCACGGGCAGAAAACTCAGGAAAGTACGCGCCAGCCCAGCCTGCAATCTCCGCCGGAGACGGCAGCCCTGCCGGTACGAATGGCTCAATAGTCATAGTACTCACCTACTTCAACATCTTCGAGCACTGCGATGGCATCATCAGCCAGGATAGCTGCCGAGCAGTACAGGGACAGAAGGTAGGAGGCAACGCCTTTATCATCGATACCACGATAACGGACGGACAAGCCACGGGACTGTTCATTCTGCAGGCCGGACTGGAACAGGCCGATGACGCCGCGTTTTGCCTCGCCCGTGCGGACCAGCAGGATGTTCGTCTTGCCGCCCTGCCCTTTTGGCTCTTTCTTGCCATCAACCAGCAGCTTGTTGGTCGGGATGATGGGGATGCCGCGCCATACGATGAAGGTGCCGCCAGCGATATTCGTCGTGACCGGCGGTACGCCGCGCTTCGTGCATTCGCGCTCGAACGCAGCGATAGCACGCGGATGGGCAAGGAAGAACGATGGTTCTTTCCAGACCTTGGTAATCAGTTCATCGAGGTCATCCGGCGTCGGTGCTCCCGTACGCGGCTGGATGCGCTGGCTGTCCGCGATATTCTTCAGCAGGCCATAGTCATCGTTGTTGATGAGCTGGCTCTCCTGACGCTCACGCAGGCTCTCGATAGCCAGATTGAGCTGCTCGCGGGCCTGGTCATACGGCGAGCTGTAAACATCCTGAATCGCCGTATTGACATTGATGATGGTCGAAATGGAATTCAGGCGGTACTCGCGCGGCTTCGTCTCATACTCCACATACCCCTGCGGGACGATATCCGATTTCTTCTCCGCACTGCAGAGCACATCGAGCGGGGTATCGCCTTCGACTACCTTATTCACGCGGTAAATACCAGACTCCAGCCCCTTGAACTCCAGGACCTTCGTGAGCCAGCGTGGCGTTACGGAACGGAACTGCGGACGCGTCTTGGTCACATCCGCAAGATTATACGCGGCCTCCTGTCCCAGTGCATTGATCTTTGCTTCTTCTTTTGCCATAGAACTACCCTCTTTCAGTAAAATGGATGGATAAAATAGAATATATGTCAATACTGTGGCATGGATGCATCGACATCGCGTGCCCAGCTATTGATACCGTCTTTGAGATTGAACATCAGGCCATGATAGCCCGCCTCCCGCAGCGTCCGGATGGCAAGAATGCTGCGCTTGCCCTCTTTACAGATAAAGACCGTAACTCGTGACGGATCGAGTTCATCCTGCCGCCTAGCCAACTGCCCAATGGGAATTACTTTGGCCTTGGGGAATTTGATAATGGCGCGCTCATGCGGTTCCCGCACATCGACAAGCGTTATTTGTTCGCCTGCATCCAGCCGCTGTTTCAGCTCCTTGGCTGCTATGGCCTCGACTGGTTCTTCTTCCTGCTTTTTCAGGCCGCAGAAATCCTGATAATCATAAGTCTCAAGCTCGTGGATGGAAGGATGCGTCCCCGAAATCGGGCAATCGGGATTATGCGGCAGCTTGAGCTCACGGAATTTCATGTTCCAAGCATCAATCACGAGCATCCTGCCAATCAAGGGCCTGCCGCCACCGACAATCAGCTTGATGACCTCGCCGGCCTGAATCGTGCCGAGGATTCCCGGCAAGACGCCCATGACGCCTCCCTGCGAGCAGGAGGGGACCAGCCCCGGCGGCGGTGGCGAAGGGTATACACAGCGATAGCATGGCCCCTCTTTGCCATAGAAGACCGTAACCTGTCCCTCAAACTGGAACATGGCGGCAAATACATCCGGCTTGCCCAGCAGCACGCAGGCGTCATTGATTAAATAGCGCGCCGGATAATTATCGGTGGCATCGGCGATGATGTCGTATTCGCCGAGAATATCGAGCGCGTTATCCGCCGTAAGCGGATAATCATAGGTGTTGACCTTGACCTGCGGGTTGATGCCGCGTATGGCCTCTTTGGCTGATGCCACCTTGGGACGCCCGATATCCCGCGTCCGATGGATGACCTGGCGCTGCAAGTTGGATAGCTCAACCTCGTCAAAATCGACCAATCCCAGCGTGCCGACCCCTGCTGCCGCCAGATACTGTGCCAGCGGTGCGCCAAGCCCGCCAAGTCCTACAATCAGTACCTTGGCCGCCTTGAGCCGGCGCTGTCCGGCCACACCGACTTCCTTCAGGAGCAGATGACGGCTGTAGCGCGAAATCTCATCGTTAGAGAGTTTCTCACGGTTCTCTGGTATCAACGGCGCATGTACGCCGCTGCCACCGGCAATCGTTGGAATCAGCATCACTTCCGCACCATCGGGTACTGGAGTGGCAAAGCCCTGCAATTCCTGAATACTGCGGTCGCCGACAAAAACATGCACAAACTCGCGCAGCGTTCCGTCATCAGCAAATACTGCCTCACGGATATCGGGATATTTTTCGGCCACTGCCGCCAGCACCTCAGCTGCCGTCCCTGCCGGAACCTCGACCTCTGAATGCTGCTGCGCAAAACCACGCAACGTCGTGGGAATCAAAACCGTCACTGCCATATCATCACTCCCTGTAATCTCTGATATAAAAAAGAGGCGCTTCAATCCCATCGGATCGAAGCGCCTCTAATGTCTGTAGTCAGCTCTTTTGCCACATAATATATCATCTATATCATAGTCTGTCAATATGTCATATATGTTTTTCTTTAAATCACATAAAACCATGCTGAATCCACATCCTCCTCAACTTCCTGAACCTGGCGTTTGCCTTTGTCATAGCGAAGTTCCTGATTCTTTACACTGACCTTTGTCCCCGGGGCAATCGACTTCGTCAAAAACACATTGCCGCCAATGACAGCCCCCTGGCCGATGACCGTATCACCGCCCAATATCGAGGCCCCCGAATAAATTGTCACATGATCTTCGATAGTTGGATGCCGCTTCTGGTTGAACAATTTGCGGCCGCCAGATGTCGACAGGGCGCCAAGCGTGACGCCCTGATAAACCTTGACATGCTCGCCGATTGTCGTCGTCTCGCCAATGACAATCCCCGTGCCGTGATCAATCATGAAATACCTGCCGATCTTGGCCCCAGGGCTGATATCGATGCCCGTCTTGCTATGCGCAAGTTCCGTCATGATGCGCGGGATGACAGGCACCTTGAGTTCGTAGAGCACATGCGCAAACCGATAAACGGTCGTGGCATAAAGCCCTGGATAAGCAAAGATGATTTCATCGGCACTCTCAGCCGCAGGGTCGCCATCGAATACAGCCTCCACATCCGTCGCTAGATACGCGCGGATTTCGGGAATGCGGTCTAGAAACGCCAACGTAATCTTCTGCGCCTCACCCCGCGTGGCCACAAGGGTCTCATCATCCGGCCGCTGCCCATAGCGCAAGGCTATCGCAATCTGCTTGTTGAGCCGGAAGGCTATATCCTCTACCACCAGCGAAAGATTATTGCGGATATCGTAAATCCGATAGTTTTCATCTTTGCTGAACCCCGGATAGGCTATCCGCACCAGTTCTTCAATCAGCTCATGGATGACCTTCGTATCGGGCTGATTGAATACATCCAACTTGTCAATCGGACGGTTCGCATCGTAATCCGACAGGATACGCTGCGTGTACGCATGAATTTCAGGAGAAATAATGTCCTGCATAACCTCACTCCTCGCAAAATCTTCTTCACATCTCATCGGCCTTTGCCAGCGCCTGCCCAAAATCTTCCAGCAAATCCTCAACATCCTCAAGGCCAACGCTTATGCGCACGAGGTCATCGGTCACGCCGGCATATTCCTTTTCCTCCGCACTGGAGCGGACAAAAATGGTCGAGGCCGGATGGATGACGAGCGTGCGCGCATCGCCGATATTTGAGACATTGAGCGCATAGTTCAGCGCGTTGATGAACCGGTACGCTTTTTCCTTGGTGCCGAGCCGCACGGTCAAAAGCGTGCCGAAATGTTTGCCAAACTGCTTGGCCGCCGTCTCATGCCAGGGACTGTCAGCAAGGCCCGGATAATTGACCGTAAGCCCCTGGGCCTGCAAAAACCTGGCCAGTTCCCGCGCATTCGTACAGGCCCGATCCAGGCGCAAGGCCAACGTATCAAGCCCGATGCCCGTCAGATAGGCATTAAACGGCGCCATACAGCCGCCATAGTCGGTGACCATGCGCATGCGCAGCCGCACGCTAAAACTCATGGGGCCGAACTGGAACTGGCGGAACTTCGGAAACCGCGCCGGGTCCCACTTGAAACGGCCGCTGCTGATGACGATGCCCCCCACGGAATTGCCATTGCCATTCAGCGCTTTCGATGTCGAATGGATTACGACATCGGCGCCTAACGCGAGCGGCCGGCAAAGATAGGGTGTCGTGACGGTGTTGTCCACAAACAGCGGAATATCATAGCTGTGCGCCAGCTTTGCCAGTGCCTCAATATCCACCACATTGAGTTTTGGATTGCCGATGGTCTCCGCGTAGATGAGCCGCGTACGCTCCGTGATAAGCTCCGCAAAATCAGCCGGCGCATCCCCCTTGGCATAGTGCACCCGAATGCCAAATTCGGAAAGATCCCGGAAAATCGAACTGGTGCCGCCATAAAGGCCCCCCGAGGCCACAATCTCATCCCCTTGAGAAACGACATTGAGTACTGCCTGGGAAACCGCCGCCATACCCGAAGCACAGGCCACAGCGCCGACACCGCCCTCCAGGGAGCGGATGCGCATCTCAAAGCTGGCAATGGTCGGATTGCCCACCCGGGTGTAGACAAAACCGGGCTTACGCCCGGCAAAGATCTTTTCCATATCTTCGGCCGTTTCCTGATAAAAGGCCGTACTCTGGTAAAGGGGCTGCGTCACCGCTCCTGTGGCCTTATCGGGGCCAAAAGAATCGTGCAACAGCCGGGTCGTGAATCTCATAACTCCCGCCCACCTTTTTGCACGACGAGGTCATAGGTGCCATCGGCGGCCTGGCTGACCGACAGGACCTTATGCCCTTCATCTTTCAGGCTGCGCGGCACGTTCTGGATGGGCTCGCCTTCATTGAGATGAACGCCCAGGATCTGCCCATCGTCCAAATCTTCGAGGGCCATCTTGACCTTCACGAACGTAATCGGACAAACGACATCGGTGATGTCAATCGTATCATCAATCTTCCATGCTTCACTCATAATACTTCCTCCACTGCCTGCTCAAACTTCTCCCAACCCACGCGGTCCAGGCAATTGGCAAACCGCTCGCTGGGCTTCGCGTTGTCCTCAAAGAATTTCAAGGCGACATCGACAATCTCGTAGAGTTTCTCTTCATCAAAAATAATCGGCAGGAAATGACGGCCGACGGCAATGCGGTTGCCATAGAGCCCGCCAAACGAAACGACAAAGCCATTCTCGCCCGTCCAGGCATCGGTGGGGCAGCTCTTGATGCACTTGCCGCAGTAAACGCATTTCTCTAAAGCCAGCGTCAATTTCTTACCCCCCTTATCCACTTCGATGGCTTTCTCGGGACACACAGCCCCACAAACACCACAGTAAATACAAGCATCCGATTTCCACTCAGGACGCACGCCGCCCTTGATGCCCATATCGTTTTCCTCGGTTTTCAAGCAGTTGTTGTGGCAACCCGTGAAACCGAACTTAAATTTATGGGGCAGCTCGCGGCCGCCATAGCGCTTATCAAATTCATTGGCCAGCTTGACCGTATCGATGAGACCGGAGGGGCAGACAGCCGCTCCCTGGCAGGCCGTAATCGTGCGCACGCGCGGGCCGCAGACGCCTACCTCCACGCCGCCTGCTTTCAGGGCTTTCTTGACGTCATCAATATCCTGCACGTTGATGAAGGGGATTTCGATGCCCTGCCGGCTCGTCAGATGCACATAGCCCTGACCGAACTTCTCCGCCACCTGCTGCACGGTGGCCAGCTGGGCCGCCGTAAAGTGACCGCCCACGGACTTGAGGCGCATGGAAAAACGATCCTTCTGTCTCTGCCGCATGAAGCCGCCCTTTTTGAGCTCTTTATAATCAACTGCCATCGTAATTCCTCCTAAATATCACACATATCATCAGCGAATCCGCAAATCTTCCTTCGTCACCACTTTATCGCGGCTGACCTGGAAACTGTTGAGCACCGGCTCACCGCCATTTAGGGATAAAATAAAATAGCTTGCCTGGGTATCGAAGGCCAGCCGCTTGTCCTCCTCACTAGGGCGGGAGGGACTGGCTGGATGGCTGTGCCAATTGCCCAGGAGCACGAGGCCCTGCGCCCGCAGCTCCTTGACCGCCGCAAACTGCTCCTTGGGATCCAGGGAAAAATGCTCCTCGCTCTGGTCGGTATTCGTCAGATAAAAGACCTTCTCCACCTTTTTGACACCGTCTTCGATCCGGCCTCCCAGCAGGCCGCAGTCCTCAATGGGAGCTGTGGCACGGGCATGGCGCACCATTTCCAGATAGTCTGTCAATTTCAATTCAACCGGCATCTGAATCCCTCCTTAATGGTTGCGCAGGTCGCAGGCCGGCTGCTCATAGTCGACGAGCTCCGTGATGGTCGGATGGTCACCGCAGACGGCACAATCATGATTGTGGGGAATCTTGACCTTGCGGAAGGTCATGGTCAGCGCATCATAGGTCAGCAAATAGCCACTGAGCAAATCGCCGACACCGAGGATATACTTGAGGGCCTCCGTTGCCTGCAAGGTGCCGATGATACCGCCCATGACGCCGAGCACGCCTGCCTGGCGGCAGGTGGGTACCGCGTCCTTCGGCGGCATCGCCGGGAATACGCAGCGATAGCAGGGCCCCTGTCCCGGCACATAAGTCATGAGCTGTCCCTGGAACCGGATGATGCCTGCATGGGAGTAAGCCTTCTGTTCCATGACGCAGGCATCGTTGATCAGGAACTTCGCCGGGAAATTATCCGTACCATCGATGATGAAATCGTAATCCTGGTCCCGGATGATGTCGCGGATGTTGGCCGACGTCACCAGTTCATTATAGGTATGGACCGTTACATCGGGATTCATCGCGGCAATGGTCTCCTTGCCCGACTGGATCTTCGGCTTGCCCACATCCTTCGTCTGATGGATGATCTGGCGCTGCAGATTGGAAAGGTCAACCACATCGAAATCCACCAGGCCAATCTGGCCAACGCCGGCGGCAGCCAGATACATGGCCGCCGGGGCACCAAGGCCGCCAGTGCCGATGACCAGCACCTTGCCCCCCAGCAGTTTTTCCTGGCCCTTGCCGCCCACCTGCTGCAGGATGATATGGCGGGAATAGCGCTCAATCTGTTCATTCGTCAAGCTGACACTCATCTTGCACCGCCTCCCATGAAGTACAGGAATTCCACCGTATCGCCATCTCCCACAAAGGTATTGTCAAAACCCGAATGATCCACGAATTCCCCATTCAGCTGCACCGTTACATATTCCGGCTGGTCGGCCTTTGCCACCACCAGCAGTTCTCTTACATTGATGGATTTCTCGATTTCCAGAGCTTCGCCATTGACCGTCAGTTTCATTTTCTCTACCTCCACGTACTAGAAAAAGCCTATGAGAAACGCCAAGTTATCCATAAATACACCTCGTGAAAAGATTCCACAGTGGTATTCCATGCCCTGAGCGTTTCCCATAGGCTTCCGTTTATCGAATGACCTACGGTGATACCGTTCAATCATATTAAACCGATATGTTTTACAAATCGATAGTGATATCTTACAACAACGCCTACGAAATGTCAACTATTTTTTATTTTTTGTAAAGCCAGGTCTCACCCTGCATCAATCCGCTCATCACACAGGCACCAGCTGCCCCGGCGGCCAGCACCGCCGCCAGCCTTGCCGGCGTGATGCCGCCGATGGCATAGACCGGGAGTGCTGACGCCTGGCAGGCCGCCTGCAAGAAATCCAAGCCCCGTCCCGGAAGGCCCTGCTTGCAGTCTGTTTCATAGATATGCCCCGCCACCAGATAGGAGCAGCCAAGGCGCTGGGCCTCCTCCACCTCATCCAGGGAATGGCAGGAGGTGCCAAGTACTTGCCATGCTGACCGCACCTTAGCGGAGAACTGCCGTAGCTTGGGAAGTGGCAGGTGCAGGCCGTCCGCCCGCAGCCTTGCAGCCACCTCCACCTGGCCATGCAGGATTACTGGCACGCCGTACTGCCGGCCAATTCCCATGACGTCACGAGCCAGCTGTTCATACTCGACCGCAGCCAAATCCTTTTCCCGCAGGACGATGGCCCTAGGGCCCTGGGCGGCAATCCGCGCCAGCCGCGCATAAAAATCCTCGGTACATAACTTACGGTCCGTAATGGCGATGACTTTTGACAAGTCAATGGTTGACCGGTCAAATCCTGACTTGTCAAAGATTGACTTGTCATTTTTTTCCCTACACATAGAGATAGTCATTGAGCACCGGCTGCAATCCCTCGGCGGCCATATCGGCATACATGGCCTCAAGACTGCGGGTATCGCAGATTTCAAACTGCTCATCGCCGGTGCGCGCCTCATCCTTGCCCGTATATTTTTCCTCATGGTCCCCAATGCCCGTGGACACCCCCGCGGAAATCTTCGTCGCGCAGATCTTGGCAATGCCGTTGCGGAAGGCGGCACTCTCCCGGGAGGAGACCGTTATGCCGGCAAAGGGCAGGAAGATGCGATAGGCGCAAAGGATCTGGCAAAGCTGCCGCTCGCCAACATCCAGGGGATTGATCTTATCGTTGTTGATGATGGGCCGCAGGCGCGGACAGGAAAGGGAAAACTCCGCCTGGGGATACTTGCGCTGCAGATAATAGACATGCAGTGCCGTAGCCAGTGCATCCTTGCGGAAATCCGACAGTCCCAAAAGCGCCGAAAAACCGACGCCGCGCATGCCGCCGCGCAAGGCGCGTTCCTGGGCCTCAAAGCGGTAAGGCCAGACGCGCTTATGGCCCAGAAGATGCAGCGTCTCATATTTCTTGAGGTCATAGGTCTCCTGAAACACCGTGACATAATCGGCCCCGCATTCGTGGAGGTATCTGTAACCCTCGGTGTTGACGGGATAGATTTCCAATCCCACGTTCTTGAAATACTTGCGCGCCAGCTTGCAGGCCTCACCGATATAGGAAACATTGGATTTGGTCTTGCTCTCCCCAGTGAGCAGCAGGATTTCCTCCATACCCGATGAAGCGATGACCTGCATCTCATGCTCGATCTGCCCTGCATCGAGCTGCAAGCGCTTGATGTCATTGTAGCAGTTGAAGCCGCAGTAGACGCAGTAATTCTCACAGTAGTTGGCGATGTAGAGCGGCGTGAACAGATAGACCGTGTTGCCGAAATGACGGCTTGTTTCCAGCCGTGCCCGCGCGGCCATCTCCTCGAGGAAGGGCTGCGCCGCTGGCGACAGCAAGGCCTTGAAATCCTCCACCGTGCAGCTGTCATGATTGAGCGCCCGCCGCACATCGGCGGCCGTATAGGAAGCGTAATCGTAGGCCTCCATCGCCGCGATGACCCGCGCCCTTACTGGCGAATCGATCTGTTCCATATCGGGGAAGTATTCCAGCGGGTCCTTACGGCTGGCTGGATCTTGTTCCAGCTGATGCTTCTTGGCCAGTGCCCCTTCGCTTAGTTTTTCCGAGTCGACAAAAAACTGATTTTCCATGCTGCGCCTCCTCAGTCGTGCAAAAAGCCAGTAAGGGGGTCCGAGGCAGCAGCCCCGCGGGTCAGCACGCGGCCCAGGCCCGCCAGATAGGCCTTGCGGCCAGCGGCGATGGCGTCCTTGAAGGCTGCGGCCATCAGCGGCAGATTGCCTGCCGTGGCCAGCGCCGTATTGGCCATGATAGCGGCCGCCCCCATCTCCATGGCTGCACAGGCCTCGGAGGGCTTGCCGATGCCGGCATCGACGATGATTGGCAAGTCGATCTCATCGATGAGGATCTGGATGAACTCTTTCGTGGCCAGCCCCTTATTGGAACCGATTGGCGCCGCCAGCGGCATGACGGCCGCCGCCCCTGCCTCCACCAGGTCCCGGGCCACATTGAGGTCCGGATACATATAGGGCATGACCACAAAGCCTTCTTTGGCTAGCCGTTCCGTCGCCTTGATGGTCTCCCCATTGTCAGGCAGCAGGTACTTCGAATCCCGCATGATCTCAATCTTGACAAAGTCCCCGCAGCCAAGCTCCCGGGCCAGACGCGCGATGCGCACGGCCTCATCGGCGTTGCGCGCCCCCGAGGTATTGGGCAAAAGGGTCACGCCTTTTGGGATATAGTCAAGGATGTTTTCCTGCTCCTTCGTATTGGCCCGGCGCACGGCCAGTGTCACGATTTCCGCCCCGGCATCCCGCACGGCAGCCTCAATGAGCTGCAGCGAGTATTTGCCCGAGCCCAGGATGAAGCGGGAGTGGAACCTATGCCCGCCAATCACCAAACAATCTTCCTGTTTTTCCATCTGTCATTACTCCTCTCCAAGCGATTTCCGAACCGATAACAACTCAGCCACCACCCATAAAGCAGACAATCTCCACCACATCGCCGTCTTGCAGCACCGTCGTTTCATAGTCCGCCTTCGGCAGGATGACTTCATTGTATTCCACGGCAATCGCCCGGCTGTCATAGCCCGCCTCCTGGAGGTAATCACAGAGGCTTTTGCCTGCTGCCGCTTTATCCTCACCATTTATCCTGACCATCTGCATCCTCCTGTAAAACCTGCACGAAAAAGGGAACCTGCCTGATTGGCAAGTTCCCTTCGGTTTACACGTATCATTCACCGCTCATCCCTACGTTGGCATTATCCAAATCAGGTTATGGGTCGGAGTCGTAACCTCCCTCTCAGCCTGCTGTGATGTTCCCATCGGCAAGCTCCCCTTGCTGTGCAATTGTCTTTGACTATTATACGTCAGCTTACGCAAAATTGCAAATTACTCAGATGACGTAGTCAAAATAGAACTGCAAGCGGCGGTATTGGTTCAGGAAGAAATAACGGTTAGCAAACGCAGCTTTTACGCGAGGTTCCACGTGGCTCGAGGCCAATTCCCGATAGACCGACAGCATTTCCTTCAGCTCCTTGGCCTTATAGACCTTGATGCCAAAGCCGCGGCCATTGATCAGTGGCCGACCCGAATACTCATAGTCCGCCAGCGGCAGGATAGATTCGATCCTGCCCTGCCGCACCGAAACCGCTACCTGGTCGCGCAGGATAAGGATGTCAAAATCGGCCGGATACTCGTAGCTGATGCCCCGGCGGGGAATCTCATCCCCCACCTGATATGGTTTCTTGACGGCTGCGGCTACCTTCGTGACGTTGTAGCTTTCGATATCGTAGTAGAATTCATCGAAGACATCGCCCCGGGCGCGGATGCCGCCGTTCACAAAGGCGAAGCCTGCCCCCTCGTCGGCCTTTTCGGCGGCGACGACGATACCGCCGCCGGCCACATCATAGCCATCCACCAACACGAACCGGCCCGTTGCCTGATGCTCCTGGAACACATCAAAGGCAATGACCTCCTTGAGGCTCAGGATGACTTCTGCCACATCGTTCAGCCGCAGTTCCTTGGCTCCCTCGCGGCTGTCGAGATTGGCCGCATCGATGGTCTTGACGATGTCAGCCACCTCGGCCTCCACCTCCTGGGTCGCCAGCTTGAGCTTGTAGGTACTGCCCTTGCGCAGAGGATTGCGCCCCATCCAGAATATCGAGGCCCGCAGGCGGTTGGACACGTGGGGGGCCTTGGCCCCAGGCGTCGTGATGATCTCACCGCGCTGGTTGAAGAACTCATCCCGGACGATGATGCCCGTGGATTCCCCGGCCAAGGCGCGCTCCTTCTTGTCCCGCTCCTGCCAGTAGGCAATGGACTGGATGACCGTGCGGCGCCCCGATGGGTAGATGGCGATCTCATCGCCCACGGCGAGCTTGCCGGCCTCGATGCGTCCGGCAATGATGCGGCGGTCGTCGAATTTGAACACATCCTGTATGGGCAGGCGCAGGTCCTTGTCGAGAATTTCTTTGCTGGCCTCGAGCAAATCGAGAGAATCCAGCAGCACCGGGCCATCATACCAGGGCATATTGACCGACTTAGTAGCGATGTTGTCGCCCTGATAACCCGATACCGGCAAATAGCGCAGGGGCTTTACCCCCAGCGGTTCCAGGAACTCCTTCATATCGTCAGCAACCTTGTGGAATACTTCCTCGGAGTAGTCCACCAAATCCATCTTGTTGACAACCACATAGACCTTCTCGATACCCAGCAGGGACAGCATATAGCCATGGCGCTTGGACTGCTCCTGCACCCCCTGTTTGGCATCAACAATCAAGAGAGCCGCATTGGCATTGGCTGCCCCCGAAATCATATTCTTGAGGAACTCCTTATGCCCCGGGGCATCGATGATGACATACTCCCGTTTCTTCGTCGCAAACTGGATCTGGGTCGTATCAATCGTGATGCCCTGTTTCTGCTCTTCCTCAAAGGCATCGAGGAGATAGGCATACTCAAAGGGCTTGCCCGTTTCCCTGGCGATGCGCTTGACCTTGTCCACTGCGCCCTGGGGCAGGGAATCCGTATCGTAGAGCAGACGGCCGATGACCGTCGATTTGCCATGATCCACATGACCGACCACCACGATATGCAGACCTTCTTGTTTCAATTTCTCATCCATTACATATACCCCTCTTTACGCAGTTTCTGCATCGCATAAGCATCTTCCTGGTCCTGCTTGCGCCCGGCACGCTCGCCAGTCTTCGTATGTTTCAATTCTTCAATGATCTTGTCAAGGGTATCAGCCTCCGACTCAATCTGTCCCGTGCAGCAGGCACAGCCCAGGCTGCGGTAACGCTTGCCGTTCTTGGCAAAATACAGGTCGATGATGGGAATATTCTCCCGGCGGATGTATTCCCAGATATCCAGCTCACTCCAAGCAAGAATCGGATGCACGCGGATGTGGTTGCCCTTGGGGAAATCCGTCTTGAACTGATTCCAGAGCTCCGGCGGCTGGTTGGTGTAATCCCAGCCATCATCCTGGGTACGCTCGGAGAAAACCCGCTCCTTGGAGCGGGAGCCCTCCTCATCGCGGCGCACCCCGACGATAAGACCGTCAAAGCCGTGCTGCTTCACCACCTGACGGAGGCCTTCGGTCTTGAGGGCCTTGCAGCAGGCCAGGCGCCCCTTGTCGGGACCGATGCCCGCATGTATGGCCTCCCAATTCGTATGGACGATGAGGTCAAGGCCGAGTTCCTTGGCGACGCGGTCGCGGTAGGCAATCATCTCGGGAATCTTGTGTTTCGTATCCACATGGATGAAGGGAAAGGGTACATGGCCGTAAAAGGCTTTCTTGGCCAGCCACAGCAGCACCGTCGAGTCCTTGCCGATTGACCAGAGCATGCCCAGCTTGCCCAGTTTCTTATACGCCTCCCGGAGGATGTAGATACTCTCCGCCTCCAGTTGATCCAAATGATCCATTGCCATTGTTATCGTCTCCTAACCTCAATACGCATTTGCTTTATTTTTTGCTACGATGATTTCCTGCTCGCTGCCATCAGGAAGTCTTAGCTGCCAGGTAAGCGACGCCGCCGAATCATGGGCATAAAGCCGGCCGCCGGCACCGCCAAGATCAGCGCTCAGATAGTAGAAAATCGCATCCCGCGGGCACTCCTTGACGCAGGCCGTGCAGCCCCAGCAGTCCCGCACCTCGCGGATGGCGGCTTTCCCCGCCGTCACTTCCAATAGATTTCCCGGACAGACCTCCGTGCAGCGGCCGCAGCCCACGCACTTTTCCGGTTCAATGCTGATGCTCATACCGTTCCCCCCGCTTGACCAGATCCCGATAGATGATTTTCACCTTTCCCTCCTCCAGCCGCGAATTGACATATTTTTCCAGCGCCGGATCTTTGCCCGGATAGTCAAGATTCTCGGCAAAGGAGTGCCAGCGCGTCTCCCGGCGGGCCTTCAGATGCTCGATGAGCACGCGGCAGATGAGCAGCCGCTCCTGCAGTTCAAAGAGCTGCACCAGCTCATAGCCATCCGCCGCCCGCAAGTCCTCACTGAGCCTTGTCAGCCGCCCGATATGTTTGGCCGCCAGGTCCAGCTGCCTTTCCGTATAGCGATAGCCAGTGGTAATCCCCCCTGCATACTCATCCATGACCTGCTGCATGGCCTCCTCAAGCCCCGCCGCCGTAAACAGCGGACTAGCTGCTGGTGGCTTCAGCAGTGCCGTGACCCGGTCCAAAATCCTCTGGCGGACCGCCGGGGGAAGGGCTGGCTGCCCCTGCCCTTCCGCATAGGCGGCGGCACTTTCCGCGGCAATCTTTCCCTCCACAAAGGCACCGGTCACATATTTCTGCGGGCAGCCGCCAGCCACGTCGCCAGCTGCGAACAGCCCCGGCAGCGTCGTCGCCCGCACCGCATCGATCCAATAGCCGCTGGCCGTATGGCCGCCCACCACATAGGGCTCGGAGCCCTCCACCTCCACATTGGCGCTGGCAGGGCCTAGCCCCGTCTCGCGCCACTTCATGGTCTGGGCCGGTGCCATGTTGAGATAGGCCCGCTCCAGCGAAGCCTGCTGCACCTCGGTGATGCCCTCGGTTTCCAGATAGCAGGGGCCCCGCCCGGCCAGATTCTCGCTGACCACGGCATACAGGCGCTCTGACGTCGTATTGCCGTATCTATGCTGATAGCGCTCCCCCGCTGCGTTGACCTGAGCCGCGCCGACGCCCTGGGCCAATGTTCCCGTCGGCGCAATGGTCCCCTTGCAGCGCAGGGCGATGAACCGCATCTCAAAGGTCGTCATCTCCGCGCCAGCCCGCAGGCCCATGGCATAGCCAGCCCCGGTATTGAAGGGACTGTACCACATCTTATGGCGGGAACGGCCCGGATGATTGGGCCGGTAGAGCCCGGCCGCACCGCCCGTGGCACAGATGACGGCCTTGGCCTGCAGGAAATACAACTTCTCCTGCCGCACGCCGACGCCCCAGGCGCCAGTCACCGAGCCATCATCAGCCTGCAAATAGTCGACGACACTTACATGTTCCAGCACTTCTACATTTTTGCTCTTGCGCACCGCCATCGCCAGCAGCGGCTTGATATTTTCACCATTTATCTTGAGATTGCGCCACCCACGGGAGACATACTGGCCCCGCTCATCCTTCAGGATGACCAGTCCCAGCTCTTCCATATGACGGGTCACTTCGTTGAGCCCCTGGGACATCGTCAGCAGCAGGTCATCGCGCACAATGCCCGCCGCGTCTTTCGCCGCGTAATCGGCATAATCCTCGGGACTGTGCCCCGGCGTGATATAGGCATTCAGGGCATTGACCCCGGCGGCCAGACAGCCGCTGCGCTTGATGCCGGCCTTATCCACCAACAGCACCCTGAGCTCCGGATGGTCTGTGGCCAAGGTAATGGCCGCATAGCAGCCAGCGGCACCGCCGCCCACAATCAGCACATCGGCTGTCTTATCCAAAACTTCCATTCGTCTTTCACATCCTGTATCAAATAACCACCGACTCTTCCTGTTTCGCCCGGTTTTCAATGATCTGGGTCTTCCCGCCGGCGAAACTGTAGACACGGTGAATCAAAACCAGCGCCCGGTCCCCCTCCTGCAAAGGTTTCTTTTCGAGGCTGCGCCAGCCATATAAGAGCTGGCCTTTGACCTCCACCACCACTTGCAGGCTGCTGCCCCGGAAATAGGTGGCCCTGACCGTGCCCTGTTCCGCCGCCAGGGGCATCAGGATTTCCTCCTCCTCGGCAGCAATCTCCAGGAATTCCGGCCGCAGGATGCCCTCATGGCTGCCTGCGCCATTCGTAAATCCCTTGAACACCGTATAGTCGGGAACATGCACCGATTCACCGATGAAATCCGCCACAAAGGGCGTCTCGGGATGCTGATAGATGGCAGCTGGCGAACCAGCCTGCTCCACATGGCCGTGATTCGTGATGATGATGTCATCGGCCACCTCCACCGCCTCATCCTGGTCATGGGTGACAAAGATACTGGTGATGCCCAGCTGATGGATGGTGGCCCGCAACCATTGTCTCAGTTCCTTGCGCACCTTCGCATCGATGGCCGCAAAAGGTTCATCCAATAACAGAAGCTCCGGCTCTGGGGCCAAGGCCCGTGCAAAGGCTACCCGCTGCCGCTGCCCCCCTGAAAGCTGCTGCGGATAACGGGTGGCAAATTCTTTAAGCCCAATAAGCTCCACAAGCTTATCCACCCGCGCGGCAATTTCCTTTGGCGGCACCTTCTGTACCTTGAGCCCAAAGGCGATATTTTCCCATACCGTCATATGGCGGAACAACGCGTAGTTCTGGAACACAAAACCAATGCCGCGCTTCCCCGCCGGCAGGTCGTTGACCCGCTTGCCCGCAATGAAGATATCCCCGCTGTCGGGATGCTCGAGGCCTGCAATCATGCGCAGGATGGTGGTCTTGCCACTGCCCGACGGTCCCAAGAGGCCGATAAGTTTTCCCTTTTCCACCGTCAGATTCACGTCATCTGAGGCCTTGAACGTGCCAAAATTCTTATGGATATGTTTAAGTTCTACTTCAATTGCCATTTCTTAGCCCCCGTTTCGCCCGCCATTCCACCAGATTCCGCAGGATCAGGATGATGACGGCCAGAATCACCAGAATCGATGCCACGGCAAAGGCCGCCGTGAAATTGTATTCGTTATAGAGGATTTCGATATGCAGCGGCAGGGTATTCGTCTTGCCCCGGATATGTCCCGAAACTACCGACACCGCACCGAATTCCCCCAGGGCCCTGGCGGTACAGAGTATCACGCCATAGAGCAACGCCCACTTGATATTCGGCAGGGTCACCCGCCGGAAAATCGTCCAGCCGCTGGCCCCCATCGTCGCCGCAGCCTCCTCCTCGCTGCGCCCCTGGGCCTCCATGACCGGCACCAGTTCCCGGGTGATGAACGGAAAGGTCACGAACACCGTGGCGAGGATGATGCCCGGCACCGCGAAGATGATCGCGATGTGCTCAGCCCGCAGGAAGGGATAGAGGGGACTCATGCGGCCAAACAGGATGACAAACAGCAAACCGGCCACCACCGGAGAAATGGCAAAAGGCAGATCCAGCAGCGAACTCCAAAAAGCCTTGCCGCGGAAATCGTATTTCGTGAGCAGCCAGGCCGAAGCCAGGCCAAATACCGTATTGCCAAGCACCGCCGCCACCGTTGCCTCTAAGGTCAGATACAGCGCCTTGCGCGCAAAGGGCTCGTCGAGAGCGGCCAGATAAGCCTGCCAGCCCTTGGCCAACGCCTCGCTGGCCACCAGGACCAGCGGCAGCACCAGCATGACCAGCAGGAAGGCAGCAGCCAGTCCGATAAGCCCCCATTGACTGAATTTATGCGGTTTCACTGCCAACTTTCACACCCCCTGTTTCTGCACGCGATAGCGCTGATACCCATTGATGACCAATAAGATGGCAAAGGACAAGAGCAGCAGCACCAGCGCAATGGCCGCCGCTGCCTGATAGTCGAACTGCTCCAGCTTAGCCATGATCAGGAGCGGTGCGATTTCCGTCTCATAGGGAAGATTGCCCGCAATGAAAACCACGCTGCCGTACTCGCCGACCCCCCGGGCAAAGGCCAAAGAAAAACCCGTGAGCAGCGGCGATACCAGCTCAGGAAGAATTACACGGCGAAAGGTCAGCCAATCGCCTGCCCCCAGCAAAGATGCCGCCTCCTCCACCTGCGGGTCGAGGTCTCGCAGCACCGGCTGGACGCTGCGGGCCACAAAGGGCAGGCCTACAAAGACCATCGCTAACGTAATGCCCAGCGGCGAAAAGGCCGAGGGAATCCCCAGTGCATACAGGTACTGGCCCAGCCAGCCGTTTTCCGCATAGAGCGTCGTAAGCGCAATGCCCGCCACCGCCGTGGGCAGGGCAAAGGGCAGATCGATAAGGCCATCGAGAAGCCCCTTGCCGAAGAACTCATAGCGGACGAGCACCCAGGCCAGCAGCAGCCCGAAGACACCATTCATCACCGCTGCCGCCAGTGCCGTCAGCAGGCTGATATAATACGCATGGAATACGCGGTAATCCAGCACCACTGCAAAAAATTTCTCCCAGCCCATGCCTGCGGTATACAGGACAAAAGCGGCCAGCGGAATCAATAAGATAAGCGAGAGATAAAAGAATGTGATGCCGCAGGTAAAGCGATATCCCGGAATGACTTTCTTATTGCTGAAACTGCTCACTTTCCTGCCTCCTTCACCGTGTCATTTCTTCTCATAGATCTGGTCAAAGGTACCGCCATCGGCGAAATGCTCCTTCTGGGCCTTTGTCCAGCCGCCAAAAGCCTCATCGATCGTCACGAGCTTGAGGGGCAGGAATACCTTAGCATACTTAGCGGCCACCTCTTTGTCACGGGGACGGTAGAAATTCTTAGCGGCGATTTCCTGGCCCTCTTTGCTGTAGAGGAAGTTGATGTAGGCCTCGGCCAGCTTACGCGTGCCCTTGCGCTCCACCACTTCATCGACTACCGCCACCGACGGTTCCGCCAGGATGCTGATGGACGGCACTACGATCTCATAATCGTCCGGTGCATCCTTCACCGACAGCAGGGCTTCATTCTCCCAGGCAATCAAGACATCCCCCTGCCCGCGCTGGACGAAGGAAGTCGTTGCACCGCGGGCACCGGAATCCAGTGCCACCACATGGCTGAACAGTACCTTGAGGAAATCCTTTATCTTGGCCTCATCGCCATTGTTATGCTCCTTGGCATATTCCCAAGCTGCCAGATAGTTCCAGCGGGCACCGCCTGACGTCTTCGGATTCGGCGTCACGATCTGCACATCGTCCCGCACCAGGTCGTTCCAGTCGTGGATGTTCTTCGGGTTGCCCTTGCGCACCAGGAAGACGATCGTCGAGGTATAAGGTGCCGAGTTATCGGGGAATTTCTTGATCCAGTCCTTGTCGATGAGACCTGCCTGGGCAATCTCATCCACGTCATAGGCCAAGGCCAGCGTGACCACATCTGCCTCGAGGCCATCGCGCACCGACCGGGCCTGCTTGCCCGAACCGCCATGAGACTGGGAGAAGGTCACGTCTTCGCCGGATTCTTTTTTCCATTCCTCCTTGAACTTCGCATTGAACTCCGCGAAGAGCTCACGGGTCGGGTCATAGGAGACATTGAGGAACTCCTTGCCAGCGCTGCCGCTGTCTGCCGCTGCATTGCCGCCGCACCCCGTCAGCGCCCCCATGGCCAATACCAAACCTGCCGCAAGTCCAAACCATTTTTTCGCCTTCATTTCAAACACTCCTCATCCTTCATACTAATGACCTCTATCAGAAACATATACGAAAAAAGCCTATGGACGCACAGAACGCTCAGACTTATCCTCGCGGTTCCTGTACGGCTCCATAGGCTTTCGTTTTCGAATGACCTGCGGTTATCCGTTTAATCATATTTATCATATATGCTTTCTTTCGATTGTTAATAGTCTATATCGGCTCAAGCCATTTGTCAAGTCTGTCATGCTGCCTGGCAGAACATTCAGATGCCCTCACCATCCAATCCGGTAAAGCGCTGTTTCTCCGTCCGCTCCATCTGCACGACGCTTCCACGCTTCACCACGATGACCAGCCGCCCATACTGCAGACGGCAGAATTCCTGCCGGATATGCTCGGCAACATGCTGGCGTTGTTTTTCACTCCATACCTGCTCGTCCCGCTGGCAGCCAAAACTTTCGATCCGCAGTTTTTCCTTCCACTCCACCTGGACCAAAATTCCATCCTGCGCGACCAAAACCACTTCACCGTAGCTGATGAGCTGCAAAATCTTGAGGATCTCAGCCATGACGCCAGCAGGAACTTCTCCCACACACAATTTTCTCCCGGCCATCCATCCGCCCCCTAAAATATACTTATCAGATATGTTTAATTTATATTGTATAATATACCTTTTCTTTGCATTCGTCAACACATTTCAGAAAAAATAATGTAATAGTGTAAACAAGCATACTTACAGTATTTGACAAGTCAACGGGGAAATGATATGTTGGACCTGATAGACATAGTATCTGAACACAGACAGAAAGGATGGTTTATGCTATGACAAAAGAAGAACTCCTCCAGGAGGTGCGCGCTGTCATCGCAGCTCCGAGCTGCTACAGCGGACTCAAGGAAGCCGCCGAAGCCTACCTCGCCGCTGTCGATCAGGCCGGTGAGCAGGCTGCCGCCGAAAGACTGCTGGCTGAGCTTGAAGCCGATGTCTGCAGCATCGATGATGTCATCCCGTTCTTCGCTTCCAATGAAGCCAAGAAACTTTTCGGCGAAGAACAGGCCACAGCCATGCTGGCACAGGCACATGAGGTCAAGGCCCAAGGCGGCGACACCTGCTTCTGCCCGGCCTGCACCGCTGGCAAGGCCATCCTCGACAATCGTGACGTCCTGTTGGGCTGATAAAAAAACTCTGTTTGCGACGAATCTCCGCAAACAGAGTTTTTTATTGCCTCAAATCTTGAATTTCTCGACCGCTGCCTCCATAGATTGTGCCATCTCAGTAAGCTGGCGGCTCGAGCTGGCGATCTCATTCATCGTCGCCGTCTGCTCCTCCGTTGCTGCCGATACTGTCTCGGCCTCGCTAGCAACACTGCGGCTCATCTCACTGATCTTGCTGATTGCACCGGAAATCGTATTGGTGCTCTCTGAAAGCGTCACGACAATGCGCTCCATCTCCTTGGTCTCGCCGACAACTTTCTCGACCATTTCAGCGATTTCCTTGAAAGTGGTTCCCGCGCCGTTGACAGCGCCAACGCCATTCTGTACCTGGCTGACACCATCCTGCATGACTGATACGGCACTGCGCGACTTCGACTGGATGGAACCGATGATGCCAGCAATCTCACGAGCTGACTCACTCGACTGCTCAGCGAGCTTACGTACCTCATCCGCAACGACAGCAAAGCCACGGCCATGCTCACCAGCACGCGCCGCCTCGATAGCGGCATTGAGGGCCAGCAGGTTCGTCTGCTCAGCGATCTCCGAAATCGCATCGACAATCGTGCCGATCTTATCCGACTCGTGACCGAGTTCCTCGATGACCTTGGCCGATTCACTGACCGACTGCTCGATGAGCTCCATCTGCTGCACCGCACTGGCTACCTTCTGCTCCCCGGCATCAGCCTGCGATTTTGCGGAACCGACAACGGTACCGGCATGATCGAGAGCCTTCTCGAATTTCTCCATATTCATCGACAGATGGTTGATATGCTCACTGGCATTCTCAACCTCCGTGAACTGCTCACTGCACGAGCCAGCCACATTGACGATCGAGTCAGCTACCTGCCCGCTGACCTCAGCCGACTGCTCGGAGCTGTTCGTCAGCTGCTGCGACGAAGAGGCTACCTGCTTGCTGGACTCTGCCACCTGACGCATCATGTCATGGACCTGCTGCTGGAGTTTCTGCAGCGCCTGGCTCATCTCACCAATCTCATCGCTGCGATGCATGACTTCCGTGAGGGATTCATCCTTGCGGAAATCACCAGTCGCCAGCACGCCCAGCCGGCTCGTGACCAGATGGATCGGGCCGACCACGGTCCCGGCAGCATAAAGGCCCAGGCCCACAAAAGCGGCCAGCAGGATGACAATGATGCCGCCCAGCTTCATGATGCTCGACCAGAACGTCGCATCAGCTTCGGCCCGTGCATCAGCTACCTTCGCATCAATGTAGTCGATCCAGACACCCGTACCGACAACCCACTGATATGGTGCGAACGTCGCCGTGTAGTTGCGCTTCGGCAGCGGCGTCGTCTCATTCGGTTTTGCAAACATCAGATCCGTATAGCCGCCACCATCTTTGCGGCCATTCTCGATCATTTCCTTGATGAAATGACGCCCTTCCGGGTCAGTCAGATTGATGCGCGACTTGCCCTCGGTATCGCGGCCGAGCAGAACGACGTTGACACCCTCATAAGTGTCGATCCAGAAATAGCCCGCACCATCATCGTAGCGCATGTCGCGGACAAGATCTGCCGCCTGCTTCTTCGCCTGCTCCTCCGTCAGCTCGCCCTTCTGCTGGCGGTCGTAGATCTGCTTGATGATCGTGATGGCTGACTCCGTCTCGATCTTGAGCTCACGCTCCACATCCTGGGTCAGCGTCCGGCGGTACGTCTCTACCTGCCGATCCGTCTCACTGATGAGATTCGTGATAAAAAGTGCACTGACCAGCAGTGTCGTCAGCACCGCCGTACCGACGACCATGATAACAAAACGTCCTTTCAAAGACATGGCAACCCCTCCTATGATTCATCCCAATGATTATGGAAAATCTCCTTACCTTTACTCTTTCTTTTCTCTCGTCCTAGATATTTCGACAAGAAAGCAGTAAATCCTCCTTGATTGCCACACCAAAAGAGGCTTATCGCAAAACGTTTTCCGCGATAAGCCTCTTCTTTCCTTATTCGTTTATTGCCAGCCCTGCATCGTCCAGTAGTCTTCGATTCCCTTGACCACCGGATAGAAGGCTTCCGTTATATTGGCGATATGGACCGCCTGCCAATGGCCGTCCTCCTGCTGCTGCAGGTCGACCTTGAGCATAAGCTGCGGTACGAGCCGGCCATAGGCTGTATCTCTGCCCGTGATGCCGACAACGGCCACAGCCTGGGTGCCGTTGGTCTGGACAGATTCCACGCGGACATCGTAGCTGTCCGCAAACTTCGTCATCTCGTCAGCGATCCACTTTGCCTGTCCATCCATGCGGCTGATCGGCGTGATCGCCGGATCCATATAGAGCTCCAGCGTCCGCTGGATGAATACGATATCGTCACTGCGCCGCTCAGCGATGTACTGCTGCATGAAGGCCGTGTCATGACGGAAAAACCAATCCTGCGGATACGTCTTGTGCAGGTTCTCGATATCATCGGCCAGCAGCTTGGTGCTCTCATCATACGTCGTCGCAATGAGGCCATCCACATCTGCATAGCGCTTCACCGTGTCATAGTCATGAGCCTTCACGCCGTCCATGATCTGCGCCAGCGCATACTCCGGCGTCCGCTCAGCCTGATACGAATAGCCGATGCTGCCACCGGCAGCTATGAGCACTGCCAGCATAGCCAGCAATATATGTTTCATCTTCATGGGTCATTCCTCCCAGACCTGGATCTTATTGCCATATAGCTTATTCTAGCGTCCTTCTCTGTAGATAAACTGAAGGAGTCCGCCTCACTGGCCATACTGCGGGATGGGCTTCTTCGTGAGCTTCTTGGTGATCCAGGCAAAGTGCGCATTGAGGTACTCCCCAACACGCTCGCCGATGTATTTCTTGCCATAGTAGTCTGGATGCAGGCCATCGGTCGTGTAGTTGGCACGCAGCCAGCCATTGCTGTCAGCCAGCATCGTCGATACATCGATGCAATAGCGCTGCTGCATGACCCAATCGTTGATATACTGCATATGCACCTGCCAGTCTCCCGGCGGTGCTTCGATATGCGCGCGCTTCACCATCAGGGACGGATTGATTGGCGTTGCCGTCAGGAACACGGGGATGATGCCATACGCATCACATTTGTCGCGCATGAGCTGCAGGTTCTGCACCGTCGTCCAGCCGTTGACCGTGCCGCGGAAATCGTTGACACCGCCCATGATGATCAGCACGCGGGGCGAGAACGGCAGGATATCGCGCTCAAAGCGCTCGATCATATCAGCCGTCGTATTGCCGCTATAACCGATATTCTTGACAGGAACACTCGCATAGGATTCCCAGTCATAGAGCAGATACCCCGGCGGCACCGACATGGCGCCGCCACCATGGGTGATGCTGTCGCCGAGAGCCGCGATCGGCGTCGGCCCCTTCACCTCGAAGAATACCTTCTCCGACCACTCGCTGGTCGGATTCCCGGCCCCATCGACACTGCGCACCTGCCAGAAGTAACGGCCTGGCGTCGTGAAGCCGCCCTCCTCATAGACATCATACTCGCCAGCGCTCAGCGTATGCACCAGCGAATTGCCCCAGCTGGCCACGCGGTATACGCTGACCTCATGCTGCTTGGCCCCAGCCAGCGGCACCCACGAGTATACCGGATAGACCGGCGCATAATCCATGCCGTCAAACTGCGTCGTCGGCTTGGGGGCCTTCGGATTGATCTCGCTGCCCTCGGTTATGGGACGCGGCTTCGAAAAGTGCCCGATGGCCTTGCCATTGTAGTCCAGCGCGCAAACCTTCCAATAGAACTTCCCTGCCTCGCTGCCGAAACGGCTCAGGTCGATATCCACGCCATTCGTGAAAATCTGTTCTTTCGTCACGGCAATGTTGGACGGATCATCCTGCTCCGACCGCAGGATAACGACCTGATACTGCACAGCGCTCGGCTGTTCCTTCCAGGTAAGCCGCACATGCTGGATACTAGCAGCAGCCGGCTGGCTGGCGGCTGCACGCACTGCCTTGCCCGCCTTGGCATCGCCAGGCAGCGCGATGACCCGCGAGGTATTCTGTGCCGTGCGCACCGTGCGCGGCGTAGATGAGGTTGCTGCTGCCGCCATCTCCGTCCCGGCCAATAATCCGACAGCCAGGCAAAGCGAGCCTGCCAGCAGCCACTTTTTCTTTATCGTCAGCTTCATATCTTCTATCAAACTCCATTCATATGCTGCCGCCTTCCGCGGCGACTTTCCTCATTATAGCACCAAGCCCCCCGATTATCAAAAGCAAATCTTCTGTCTTCCTAATCCTTGGAGTTTTTAGAAAAAACAATCATCAGTAGAAAGTCTTGCGACAGTTGACATGACAGTTTATAATACAAGCATGTTCAGCTGTCTTGTCAATGACAGCCGCAAAATCAACTGTATCTGAAAAGAGGTTTTACACATGATACTTGAACGCCTGGAACAGCTGCCCGTCGGCTCTTTCCACTACAAGCTGCTGCTCGTCACGGGCCTCGGCTGGCTGTTTGACTCGATGGACACAGGGCTCATCGCTTTCGTCCTGCCTGTCCTCGCCAAGGAATGGAGCCTGACGCCGGCGCAGGTCGGCTGGATTGGCTCAATCGGCCTCATCGGCATGGCACTTGGTGCCGTGCTCGCCGGCACTCTCGCCGACCATATCGGCCGCAAGAAGGTCTTCACCATCACGGTGCTGCTCTACAGCCTGTCGACTGGCATGTGCGCACTGGCCTGGAGCTATGAATCCCTGCTGTTCTTCCGCTTCCTCGTCGGCTTCGGCCTCGGCGGCGAGCTGCCCGTAGCGGCGACGCTCATGAGCGAATACGCACCTACCCACCTGCGCGGCCGCTTCATCGTGCTGCTCGAAAGCTTCTGGGGCGTCGGCTGGCTCGTCGCAGCCTGCATCGCCTATCTCCTGATCCCGGCCTTCGGCTGGCAGATTGCTTTCGTCATCGGCACGCTGCCAGCGCTCTACGTGTTCCTGATCCGCCTGCACATGCCTGAGTCGATCCGCTACCTGCTGTCGAAGAACCGCATCGACGATGCCAAGGAAATCATCCTCAGCCTCGAGCAGAAGCTCGGCGTCACGAGCCAGCCCTTTGCTGCTGCACTCAGTGCTGCCGAACGCGGCAACGAACAAAAAGCAGCCCCGAAATTCACGACACTTTGGACGAAACCCTTCCGCACGCGCACGGCCATGCTCTGGCTCGCCTGGTTCGGCATCGTCTACAGCTACTACGGCATCTTCATGTGGCTGCCGTCCATCGTCTACGCCCAGGGCTTTGCCGTCGTCAAGACCTTCGAGTACGTGCTCATCATGACCCTTGCCCAGCTGCCCGGCTACTATGCCGCCGCCTGGCTCGTCGATGTCATCGGCCGCAAATACACATTGTCGCTGTTCCTGCTGCTCTCGGGTATCTGCAGTTTCTTCTTCGGCAATGCCGCAGATGCTTCATCGCTTCTGATGTGGGGTGCTGCCATGAGCTTCTTCAATCTCGGCGCCTGGGGTGTCATCTACACCTACACACCCGAACAATACCCGACTGCCATCCGCGCACTTGGCAGCGGCTGGGCCGCAGGCTTTGGCCGCATCGGCGGCATGCTTGCCCCGATGCTCGTCGGTGTCATGCTCGCCAATGCCATGGGCATGAGCTACATCTTCATGATGTTTGCCTCGGTGCTCATCATCGTCTCGGCCATCGTCATCGGCCTTGGCAAGGAAAGCAAACAGAAAACACTCGAAGAACTCGAGACCGCTCTCGATTCCTAAGCATATCCATAGCAAAGGACCGGCTGCTACAGCCGGTCCTTTGTCGTCCCTTCAGTTCTCCGTCTCGCTTTCGAGCCGCAGGCCACCCGTCACTTGCTGCATGAAGGCCTTGGGCGTCGTATGGAGATATTTCTTGAACACCGCACAGTAATTCTTGTAATCGCCAAAACCGGTCTGCTCGGCCACCTCGTAGACACGCCAGGTGCCAGCCGCCAGCAGCTCGATGCTCTGCTGCAGCCGGTACTGCGCGAGCAGTGTCCCGAAGGTCTGCCCGGTCTCCTCCTTGATCTTGCGCGACAGGTAGCTCATCGATACGCCCTGCTCCGCGGCCAGCGTCTCGATGCTCAGCCTTCCCTGGTAGCCGTTCTTGATGGCCGTCAAGACATGGTGCACATAGGGATTGCCCGCATGATACTCGTGGAAAAGCTCCGGCACAGCAGGTGCCGCTGGCACTGCTGCCGCCTCGCCGGCAATGCGCCGCAGCACAGCGGCCAGTTCCTCCTCGTCCACCGGCTTCAGCAGATAGTCGGCGGCTTGCAGGCGCACAGCCTCCTGGGCATACTCGAAATCGGCATAGCTCGTGAGGAACACGATCCTTGCCGCACTGTGTCCGCGATGGAGCTGCCGCGCCAGTTCCAGACCGTCCATGCGCGGCATGCGTATATCGGTCAGCACCACATCGGGCTCGGTTTCCTGGATGGCCGCCAGCGCCGCCATCCCATCGGCAGCCTCGCCGACGACCTTGGCCCCCAGCCGCAGCCAGTCGATGGTGCAGACCAGCCCGCGCCGGATGATTTCCTCATCTTCGACGATGAAGAGCTTCAGCATACTTCTTCCTCCTGTCTTGGCAGGCGCATCTCCACGCGCGTCCCGCCGCTGGCCGGCTGCAAGAGCTTGAGCCCATAAGCCATGCCAAACATCAGCTGGATGCGGCGGTGGACATTGTAGATGCCCTTGTGTATCGAATTGTTCTCGCCCTCCCGCAGCAAGCGCTGCAGATGCGCGAACACCTCCGCTGTCATGCCCTGCCCCTTGTCCTCGATGATGACCATGAGATCATCGCCGATTGCGTTGACACTCAGCCGCACATCGATCGTGCCATCAGCGGCCTCGCCATATTTGATAGCATTTTCCAGCACGGGCTGGAACAACAGCTTCGGGATATGGCAGCCATGGGCGCGTTCGTCGATGTATTCCGTATAATGCAGCCGCCCGCCAAACCGGTACTGCTGGATCTTCATATAGCTGTGCAGATACTCCAGATCCTTCTCCAGCTGGACACGCCGCACCTCGCCATTGATGCTGTAACGCAGCAGGGCCGACAGCGCCTGTATCATCTTCATGGCCGCCTCAGCATCGAGCTTGACCATGAACTTGATGTTCTCCAGCGTATTGAACAGGAAATGGGGATTAAACTGCGACTCCAGCTGCCGCACCTCCGAGATGACCGAGGCCCGTGTCTCGGCCTCCTTCTGCCGCATGAGCTCCTGCAGGCTCTCCGTCATGCGGTTGTACTCTTCCTCGATGATGGCCAGCTCACTGCCTGCATGCACCTCCAGCTGCTGCCCGAGATGCCCCGCCTTGACGCGGGCAAACGCAGCCACGAGATCATCCACCGCCTTGGAGCGCGCGCGGCTTTCCCGTCCGACACTCACAAGGATGATGGGAATCATGATGAGCACCACACCGAGCAGTATCCCCGCCCCGAGCAGATACCGCAGCAAGAGATCTGTGACCGGCGATACGGCATAGACCGTATACCGGCGGCCATCGCCGTGGCTGATAACCTGCTGGCTCGTCACATAGTATTCACGGCCCTTGACCTGCACAAGGCCATCGCTCGACGAGCGGAAGGGCTCAGCGACCTTGTTCATCTGCACCGCATAGGATGCCCCCGCTGTGATCTGCGCATTGTCAAAGGGGTCCGCCACCACGAAGTCCAGCCGGTCCGACGTGATGTTGCGTTGCAGGTATTCGCCGGGTATCCGGAAGAAAAACCAGCCCGCGATCTGCCCCCCCTGCTTGACGGCCTGGCCCACCAGCAGATCGTGCACCCCGGTGTCGCCTCGCGTCACGAACTCGATCACCGGAGCCTCTGCCTGCTTTTCCATGCGCTGCAGGATGCCGCCCGCTGGATAGAAGGGCTGCAAGACATCCGGCAACAGCTCCGAACTGCCCAGCAATACGTGCCCCTCACGGTCAAGCAGATAAAACTGGGTGCCATCGTGGGTGATATTCACTTCATGATATAGATAGCTGTAGATTTCCGCCCGCTTCTGCGGATCCGTCTGCCACTGCGTCAGATCTGCCGATGTCTCCAGCGTCGCCACGGCGCGTTCCGTCCGCTGCCAGTAGTCGGCAAAGATCCCCTGCATGACTTCAGCCACCACGGCCCGCTGTTCGTGGTTCGTCCCGGTCACATAATGCTTCCAGCTGAACAGCATCAAAAGCGATCCGAGCACTGCCAGTATGAGCACCGGCATCAGCGCGTATTTGGTCAGCGCGCGCCGGACTTCCTCCTGAAAGGTATGCTGCATCCCGTCGCCTCCGTCTTATTTCTTCTTATAGTATATCATTATAGCGGACCTGCTGTCCAAACGAAAGAGTGCTGCCCCATGGACAGCACCCCTTGCCTATCGATAATATTCCTATCACTGCACGCTCGTGAAGATATCCTTGAATTTGTCGAGCCATGCTTTCTTGTTCTTGTTGACGACTTCCTCGTTGTCGGTGATCGTGTTGATCTGTGCTTTCTCAAGCAGGCCGACTGGAGCCGGTACATCGTCACGGACACTGCGGCGATGGAGTTTCTGCGTGATCAGCGTCTGGGCATTCTTGCTCGTGATGAAGTCGATGAACTTCTTGGCATTTTCCATATGTTTGGCATTCTTGATGATATAGATGCCATCCGGCTTGGAGATGACGCCCTCTTTCATGTAGACGAGCTTGACATGGGCACCATCGGCAACGTATTTCGCGCCGCCTTCCTCGAACGTGCAGCCTACGGCATACTCACCATCAGCTACGCCTTTGTAGACGGCCGAGGAACCAGACAGCAGCTTGCCATCAAGGTTCGCGCAGAATTTCTTGATATAGTCCCAGCCATCATCGGGATTGCCCTTGCCCATCGCATAGAGCATGTTGATGAGATGCTCATACGAAGACGAGGATTTTGACGGGTCAGCCATGGCAATCTTGCCCTTGAGGGCCGGATTCAAGAGATCCTCATAGCCTTCCACCTTGACATCGCCGATGAGGTCGGTGTTGACCATGATGACGCTCGGGATATCCGTGAAGCGCGTGATGGAACCTTCCTCATTCTTGAAAGCCGGCTGGATATGATCCTCGTTGGCGGATTTATACGGTTCGAAGAGGTCGGCTTTCGGTTTCATTGTCGACAGCGAACCGCCCCAGAAGATATCGGCCAGCGGATTGGCCTTCTCCGACTCCACGCGTTTCAAGAGCTCGCCGGTACCAGCCGCAACGACTTCCACCTTGACACCGCTTTCCTTCTCAAACTCCTCCACGAGCGGATTGATGAAGGACAACGGATGCGGGCAGTAGATGACAATCTTGTTTTCATCGCTGCCGCTGCCAGCAGAGCCTTTTGCCGCCTGCTTGTCACCACCGCCGCAGCCGACGAAGCACGTGGTCAGCATTGCCGCGCCTAAGAGCGTGGCAATAATCTTCTTGAGTTTCATGAGAAATTCCTCCTTTTGCTATGACATGTCATTTATAACGTCACATCGCGGCGGCCGGACACCTTGAAGAAGATGACCATTGCCGTGATTGTCGTCAACGTGAGGATGGTGGACAAAGCCGCGGCCGTACCGTAGCTGGCACGGATGACCTCGGTGTAGATGGCGACCGACATCGTCTTGGTCGCCCCTGTGAACAGGATGACCGAGGAACTCAGCTCATTGATGGCCGTGATCCACGAGATGATGGCACCGCTCATGACACCGGGCAGCATCATGACGGCCGTGACCTTGAAGAAGGTCTTGACCGGCGATGCGCCGAGGCTGATGGACGCCTCCTCAAGGCTCGGGCTCAGCTGGTAAAGGATAGCTGAACTCGAGCGCAGGGTGTACGGGAGACGCCGGATCACAAGGGAGATGATTATGATGAGAGCTGTGCCGGAAAGCAGCATCGGCTCTTCGTTGAAGGCCAGCAGCAGCGTGATACCAAGGACAGACCCTGGGATGATATAGGGGAACATCGTCAAGGTGTCGATGATATCGGTCAGCCAGCTCTTGCGCCGCGTAGTCAGGTAGGCAACCGTCATGCCGAGGAACACGATGGCCAGCATGGCCGCCGTACTGAATAGGTAGGTATTCGATACGGCCGTCCCCAGCTCGCTGAAGATGCGGATATAGCTGTCAAAGGAATAGCCATCGATGAAGATCGAACCGTTCGTCTTCAAAAACGATGTGTAAATGACGACGAGCTGCGGAATCATCGACAAGCCTACCAGCGTGTAGATGCAGACATGCATGATGACGTTCTTGACGCCATGCAAAGCACCCATCTGCATCGGACGCAGCGAGCTCATCGTGAAGGACTTGCGGTTGACCACGTACTTCTGCAGCATGAAGATCGTCGAGGTGATCAGCACCATGATGGCCGCCATCGCTGCTGCGAAGTTCGCCTGATCGCCGACCTCATTGATGAACTCCGAGTAGATCATGACCGGCATGACGTTGAAGCCCTCGCCGATCAGCATCGGCGTACCGAAGTCCGCCATGGCATTCATGAAGACCATCAGCGCACCAGCCAGGATTGTCGGCGTGATGAGCGGCAAGATGATCGTCACGACCTTGCGGATGCCGCTGCAGCCCAGGCTTTCCGCCGCCTCGATGAGCGCCGAGTCGATATTCTTCATCGCGCCGGCCACATAAAGGTAGATGAATGGATAGAGCTTGAGCGTCAATACCAGCAGGATGCCGGCAAAGCCATAGATAGACGGGAAATCAATGCCGTATTCGGCCAGCCACTTGGTCAGTATGCCGCTGCGGCCGCCGATCAAGATCCACGAATAGGCGCCGATGAACGGCGGCGATAAGAGCGAGATGATGATGCAGATCTCGACGATGCTCCGCCCCTTGACGCGGTAAAGCGTCATGAAATAGGCCAGCGCCGTACCGATGATGACCGCCAGGATCGTCACGCTCGTCGTGACCGAGAAGCTGTTGATCATCGACTGGTAGTAGTATTTGCGTTCAAAGAAGTGTGCGAAGTTCGCCATCGACCAAGCACCGGTCGCAGCATCCTGGAAGGCACTGACAAAGAGGGCAAACAACGGATAGATCAGGAACAGGCCAAAGATTATGATGGACAGCAGCGTAACCCAGGCCCAGAAATCCCACCGGAAACGTCTATTCATTTTCCACCACACCTTCCATCAGACTGCGGCTGCCATCGGCGATGAAGACATTGACCTTCATGGCATTCGGTTTCAGATAGACCGTGTCACCGACCTCCAGGATCTTCTCCGCATGGCCAAGATCCTGGCTGAACTCGATTGACGGCTGATCTGGCAGGATCATCTCCTCAGGGAAGCTCAGACTGTAATTCACATACTTGCCGAGGAAAACCTTCGTCGCCACCTCACAGCGGACGCCTTCGCCCTCACCGCAGATGGCAAATTCCTCGGGACGCACCGAGATGACAACCTCCTGCCCATCGGCCGCCTCCTCGCTAAGCGTTGTCATCGGCAGCCGGAACCCGTCGGCAAACACCACAGTCTTGCCCGCCCCATCCGCTTCGATATGGCCCTTGAACAGATTCGAGTGGCCGATGAACGTCGAGACGAAGATGTTATAGGGCCGCGTATAGATTGTATGCGGCGATGCCGTCTGCTGGATGACGCCCTTCTTCATGACGGCGATGCGGTCAGAGATCGACAGGGCCTCTTCCTGGTCATGGGTGACATAGACCGTCGTGATGCCGACCTGTTTCTGAACCTCACGGATGGCGGAGCGCATTTCCACACGCAGCTTCGCATCGAGGTTCGACAGCGGCTCATCCATCAGCAGCACGCTCGGATGGATGACGATGGCCCGCGCCAGCGCCACACGCTGCTGCTGGCCGCCCGACAGCCGCTCAGGCAGGCGGTCTTGATACTCAGTGATCTGCACGACATCGAGGATCTTATCGACCTTCGCCTTCATCTCATCCTTCGGCATCTTGCGGAGCTTCAGTCCATACTCGACATTCTCACGCACGGTAAGATGCGGGAAGATCGCATAGCTCTGGAAGACCATGCCGATGTTGCGCTTATGCGCAGGGATATCGTTGATGACCTGCTCGTTAAATTTGATTTCTCCACCCTCGATGCTGTTAAATCCCGCAATCATGCGCAGGAGCGTCGTCTTGCCACAGCCCGACGGCCCCAGCAGGGTGAAGAACTCTCCATTATGGATATGCTCGGTAAGACCAGGGATGATGGTAAGATCCCCATACTTCTTGACGACATTATCCACGGATATGGCAACACTCATGTGGAACTCCTCCATTCCATTGTTTTATCTTGTTTTCTACTGTATCTCTATTTTATCGAAACAATAAAATCAGAACAATCCAAAATAATGGATATTTGTCGTCAAAAATGAACTAACCTCTGCGAGGTTGTCCTTCACATTCTTGGAGGAGTAGTACGATGATAAACAAGCTAGTATTGAAAAAAGCAGACGCAATCGCTATAATAGAGATAGAAAAAAAGCCACCGATAGACGGATTACTCCCTCGCTCGATGGTTAATCTATTCTAGTAAGAATAACCGCCGGAGGTAAGGGATCGGCGGTTATTTCTTTTTTACCTCTATAATGAGGAGCAGGAGAAGCAGAAGCTTCAGCGTGTCCGCATCTATCAGTAACACCTCCACTTCGGGTTGACCAATCGACCGCGCTTGCGCTTGGCCTCAAAGCACCTTTCTGCGAGGGTGTGCGTTTCAAATAATCCGCCTACCGTATCTGGTGGCCTGGCAGGATATCCTGCCGAGCGTATTATATCATGTATATCCCATAGAGACAATAAGAAGGCGAGTGGCTGACTTGTCAAAAATTGACTTGTCAGCCTCCCGCCTTTTGAATACATTTCGGAATAACAACATATATATTAAGCGCCTCGCGCCAAATACCAGGTAACCAAAGGCAGCATTCCGCAATGCTTACGATATTCTGTTTCTATGGTCAGTTTACCGAGTTGACCGGTCAATAGCAAGGAAAATCAATCCTCTCGCTTACCATCCGGCAGGCTATAATTACTGATGACCTTCCAATATTGTTTTTCTTCCCAATAAGAAACGGCGTCTCCATATGTTTCTATACATATATCATCATGATGACAGTAAACATGATATTGCGTATCACGTATAAAACCATCTACGTTATCCCACAAAGCAGCCCCTAAACTAGGATACTTATTCTGCAAACACAGATTATCCGAATCAACTACCGCAATGATTAATTCATATACCTACGTCAGCCTATCCAAATACAACGGGATTTTATTGACGGCCAAAATCGTCAGAACTATAATTAGACTAGGAATTTATAATAGCTGTCCAGCCTATGGTAAACATCCGCGAATCAGGAGGGACGGCTATTTTTATGATATGGAGGATTCAAAATGCAAGCACAAGACTTGAAGAACACGATGCGAAACGTCATCTGGGACGATGCGCCCGTAGATGTCACGGAGGAAGTCAACCTCATCTGGTCTATCGCGAACAAGCTGCGCGGCCCCTACCAGAGCGATAAATATAAGAATGTCATCATCCCAATGACCATTATCCGCCGCTTTGAGTGTGCCTTAGAGAAGACAAAATCCGCGGTACTGCAGATGGTCAGCACCAATCCCAACATACCAGACAAGGTTCTCTATAAAGCCGCTGGTTATTCCTTCTATAACAATAGCCGTCTGTCCCTGAGCAAGCTGCTGGACGACTCGGCTAATATTGCGGAAAACTTCAAGTCCTATTTGCAGGGGTTCTCCCAGAATGTCAAAGACATCATTGCCAATCTGGAGTTCGAGAAGGAAATCATCAAGATGGATAAGCACAACCGCTTATATCGTGTAGTAGAGTCCTTCTCAGAAGTAAACCTTGACCCTGCGGTTATCGATAATGTAAAGATGGGCTATATCTTCGAAGACCTCATCCGTCGTTTCTCGGAAAATGCTGAGGCCGGCGACCATTACACGGGCCGCGATATCATCAAGGTTATGGTGGAGATTCTCCTGGCCGAAGGTGCTGATGATATCTTCGACGACCACAAAGTAGTCACCGTGCTGGACCAGGCCTGCGGAACAGGCGGCATGCTCTCCACCTCCTACAACTGGATCAAGCGGTTCAATGATACGGCGGAGGTCAAGCTGTTCGGACAGGAAATCAATCCGGAATCCTATGCCATGTGCGTCGCCGAAATGTTGATAAAGGGCGAAGATGCCGACAAAGTCCAGCATGTGGACACCATGAAAACCGATAGTTTCCCCAGCCAAAAAATGAGGTTCGTAATCGAAAATCCACCTTTTGGGCAATCCTGGGGCGGCAAGGATGCTTCTGAAGGTGTCGAATCTGCAGTAAAAGATGAATTCGACAAAGCACACAGCCGCTTTATGGCCGGCCTGCCTGGCACGGGCGACATGCAGCTCCTGTTCATGCAGTCAGCCATCGACAAGATGGATGACACCAACGGCCGCGCGGCCATCATCGAGAACGGCAGCCCCCTCTTTGCGGGCGGCACCGCCTCGGGTGAGAGCCAAATTCGCCGCTATATGTTAGAACATGATTTAATCGAATCCATCATCGCCCTGCCCACCGACCTTTTCTACAACACCGGCATCGCCACCTATATCTGGATTCTCTCCAAGAACAAGCGCGAAGAACGGCAGGGGAAAGTCCAGCTGATTGATGCGACCCAGCTGTACCATGGCCTGCGTAAATCTCTGGGCAAGAAACGCAACGAGATTACCGCCGAAGACCGCGAGGCTATTGTAAAACTCTATGCCGACTTCACCGAAAACGAGCATAGCAAGATATTCCGCGCGACGGAATTCATGTACCGCGAGTACGCCGTCATGCAGCCCCTGCAGCGCAGCTATGCCATCAATGAGGAGCGCATCGAGAATATGCTGGCAAAGGGTTCCTTGAACGGTATCTACGATGAAGCCAAGATTGCGGAACTGCAAGCTAAAGAAGACCTGTCAGACAAAGATAAGAAAAAGTTAGATACTCTGGAAGACGGACAGCCACTCTACGAGGATATCGTTACCACCCTGCGCAGCGCTGTCTCCGACACACTCTATCTGTCCCCGCGGGAATTCGAGCCAGTCCTCAAGGCAGTCCTGAAACCGCATGCCGTAGAACTTGCCGTACACAAGACGCTATTTGCCAAGATTATGGACGGCCTGTCCCTGATGGATAAGACTGCCGAAATCCAGCGTGACCGCAAAGGCAACATTATCTATGACAAGGAAACCAAAGACACGGAGATTGTCCCTTTTGAGGAAAGCATCGACGACTATATGGCCCGCGAAGTCCTGCCCCATATCCCCGATGCCAAGGCCTTCTTCGAAGAAGATTTAACCAAGAAAAAGCCCGTTATAAAAACCGGCGCCGAAATTCCCTTCACCCGCTACTTCTATAAATATGTGCCTCCAAAAGCCAGCGACGAACTGGCTCAGGAGTTCCTGGCACTGGATAAAAGCGTCAACGAGCGCATAGCAAAACTCTTTGGAGGCGCATTATGAGAGAAATGAAAAATAGCGGGATTGAGTGGATTGGAGGCATTCCAAACACATGGACAATAAAAAGAATGTTATACTGCCTGGATAGTGTTGTTGATTATCGTGGAAAAACTCCAGAAAAAGTTGATGAAGGTATACTTCTTGTCACTGCCAAAAACATCAAAGACGGAAAAATTGATTATGAAATATCCCGTGAATATGTTAGAGAAGAATTATACGATGAAATAATGCACCGTGGAAAATTAAAAATTGGTGACGTGCTTTTCACTACTGAAGCACCATTAGGAGAAGTAGCCAATGTTGATTCAACTAACTTTGCACTAGCACAACGGGTAATAAAGTTTCGAGCAGATGATACTAAGCTTGACAATTATTATCTAAAATATTGTTTGATGGCGCCAAACACACAACAGTTCTTGCAGATGCTATCCTCGGGTTCAACAGCAGCAGGCATCAAAGCTAGTAAACTACCATTAATAAAAATCCCTTTACCAGATATTGACCCCCAGAGAAAAATTGTATCTTTTTTGAATGATGTGTGCTTAAATATTGATAAAATAGCCTCAGACATCCAGCATCAAATCGAACTTCTCCAAGAATATAAGCAATCGGTTATCACTGAGGCAGTTACCAAAGGGCTGGATAAAAATGTGGCTATGAAGGATAGCGGCATTGAGTGGATTGGAAATATTCCTGAAAACTGGTCAGTAAAACCAATCAAGTATTTATATACTGTATACTCAGGTGCTACACCTAAAAGTAATGATATCGATAATTGGGATGGAGATATTACGTGGATTACTCCAGCTGATTTTAAAACAGAAGATAAATACATTTCTTCTGGTTCCAGAAACATCACCACAAAAGGATATAAAAGCTGCAATACTAATCTTGTTCCAGAAAACAGTATCATTTTTTCTAAACGAGCACCAATAGGTACTGTGGCATTAAGCAAAGGCATGTTATGTACAAATCAAGGATGCTTAGCTTGTGTTAACAATGATTCCTCTAACAGTTTATACTATTATTATTTGATGAGTGTTTTAACAGAACAGTTTATTTTATATGGTTCTGGCACAACCTTTATGGAAATATCTACTAGTAATTTTGAAAATTTCAAAGTAGTAGTACCACCAAAAACAGAACAAGACAAGATATCCAACTATCTTGATAAAAAATGTAACTATATAGACACCACTATCTTCGACAAACAAAAGCAGCTAGACACCCTAACCGAATACAAGAAATCCCTGATTTACGAGTATGTAACCGGCAAGAAGGAGGTGCCTGCAGATGCGTGAGATTTTATCGGAGCGGGAATACCAGACCTTTCTCCTCGAGCAGCTGCGGAATGAAAATGGCTTTCTTCTCCGCGATGCCAAGGAGTTTGACCGGACTGTGGCCATGGACAGGGAAATGCTCTTTGCCTTTCTGGAGGACACCCAGCCGGATGAGCTGGCCGCCCTGCGGAAAATCTATAAGGAACGTACCGAGGAAACCATCGTCAACTACATCAATCAGAAGGTAACCTCCAAGAAGGACAGCCTGATTTCCGTGCTGAAGCATGGCATCGAGCCCACCACGGGCATCGTCCTGAAACTGATGTATGATAAGCCCGCCTCTAAGCTCAATCCTGACCTTTATGCCAAGTATCAAAAGAACCGGTTCTCGGTTATGGAGGAAGTATGGGCAAGTGACGACGAGCGCGTGGATGTGGTCATTTTCCTCAATGGCCTTGCCATCATGACCTTTGAGCTCAAGTGCAACTATCAGGGCCAGTCCTATGCGGATGCTATCTATCAGTATCGCAAAGACCGCAACCCCAAGACACGCCTGTTCCTGTTCAAGGCTGGTGCACTGGTCAACTTTGCCATGGACCTCACCGAGGTGCACATGACTACGAAACTTGCCAAGGATACCACCTATTTCCTGCCCTTCAATAAGGGCAATGGCGAAGGCGTCCAGGCAGGCAAAGGCAATCCCGTATGTGAGGATAACTACAGCGTCAGCTATATGTGGGAAGACATCCTGCAGAAGGATACCATCTTGGAGATTATCAATAAATTCATCTTTGTTGAGGTTTCCGAGAAATTCAACGCGGCCACCCAGAAAACAGCAACGCGGGAAAACTTGATTTTCCCGCGCTATCATCAGCTGGATGCCGTTCGCAAGCTACTGGCAGATGTCAAGGTAAATGGCAGCGCCCTGAACTACCTAATCCAGCATAGCGCCGGTTCCGGCAAGACCAACAGCATTGCCTGGCTGTCCCACCGCCTTGCCTCCCTGCACGATGATAACGACAACATTATCTTTAACCATATCGTCATCATGACCGACCGCGTCGTGGTTGACCGCCAGCTGCAATCTGCCGTGCGCGCCATCGACCACAAGAGCGGCCTTATCCGCGTCATGGATGATAGCTGCACCTCCGCTGATTTAGCCAGCGCCTTATCGCAGAATACGAAGATTATCGTCACGACCATCCAGAAATTCCCCTTCATTGTCGATGAGGTCAAGAACCTCAAGGAGCAGCGCTTTGCCGTAATCATCGACGAGGCCCACTCCTCCACGGCCGGCAAGAATATCGCCGCCGTTACCAAGGCCCTGGGCTCAAAAGAGGCACTGGATACCGAGGAAGAGCGCGATATGGAAGATGCCATCGCCGAAGAGATTGAGCTGAATGGCAAGCAGGCCAATGTCTCCATGTTTGCCTTCACTGCCACCCCGAAGGCCAATACCCTGAAGAAATTCGGGCGTCTCAATCCGCAGGGGATGTATGAGGCCTTCCATATCTACTCGATGAAACAGGCCATCGAAGAAGGATTCATCCTCGATGTACTCCAAAACTACACCACCTATGATACCTTTTATAAGATCAACAAGATTATCGAGGATGATCCCGAGCTCAAGACCGCTGAAGCCAAGCGTAAGATTGCCCGCTATGCCGCGCTCCATGAGACCAATATCGCCCAGCGCATCGAAATCATCATCGAGCATTTCCGCACCTCCGTCATGGACGGACTGGATGGTACGGCCAAGGCTATGGTGGTTACCGGCTCCCGTCCGGAGGCCGTAAAGTACAAGCAGGCCTTCGACAGCTACATCAAACGGAAAGGCTATGATATGAAGGCACTCGTCGCCTTCTCGGGCAAGGTAAAGCTCGATGGCGACGAATATACCGAATCTGGTATCAACGGTTTTGCCGAGCAGAAAACCCGCGACAAATTCGACACACCAGAATACCGTGTCATGATTGTGGCCAACAAATACCAGACGGGCTTTGACCAAAAGCGGCTCTGCGCCATGTATATCCTCAAGAAACTCCGCGGGGTTGCGGCTGTCCAGACCCTTTCCCGTCTCAACCGCATTTGTCCGCCCTATAAGAAAAAGACCTTTATCCTGGACTTTGTCAATGACTATGAGGATATCAAGAAGGCCTTCTCGGTGTATTACACGGTGACCTTTCTCTCCAACTCCATCCGTCCCGAGGCTATCTACGAACTCGAGGCCAAGATTGATGCCTATGGCATCTTTGATATGGAAGACGTCGAAAAGGTCAATACGCTGCTATACTCCAAGGACAGCCACCGCAAGACGCGCATCGCCAGCGTCCTATATAAAGTGCAGAAACGGATGGAACATTACAAGGATGATGAGCACAGGAAACTGCTGAAACTGCTGAAAGGCTTTGTCAAATACTATGAATTCCTCATCCAGGTCACCAGTTTCGAAGACCATGCCATCCATAAGAAATACACTTTTATCGACTGCCTACTGGCCTTTGTCAATATCCGTCACAGCGGCGGCGGATTCGATTTGCGCGGCAAAGTAAAGGCCACCGATTTCGTCCAGAAACTCAATACCACCTATGTAAAAGAAACCATCGTGCCTTACCCTGTTGTTTCCTTGCCGGTGCCGGACGATATCAACGTATCACCAGAAACCTACAAGAAACTATCCCAAATCATCGAGGAAATCAACAGCCGCACCGGCAACAATTTTGACAACGACGTTGCCGTCAAATCCATGCTGCAACTGCGGGATATCATGCTCAAGTCCGACGACCTCAAAGCCAGCGCACAAAACAACACCGCTGCTAATTTTGAGATTTCCTTCTATAACCGGCTTGATGACATTCTCGTAGAAGGTTACGAACACAACCAAGACTTCTTCTCCCTGCTGCTAAGCAACGAAGAACTAAAGCGCTATTCCATGGGAATATTTGCCGATGAAGTATATCGGACGTTACGCGAAAACAATCTAAATATATAGTATTAATACAAAGGAGGCCTTTTGGTTGGCAAACATAAAAAAGTATACTCGGTTAAAATCTATGGATATACTCGAGTTAAAAGGATTAAACAACTGCCATATCGAATTTAATAAGAACCTCGTAGCAATCATGGGTGTTAATGGCATCGGAAAATCGACTATAATTCAAGCTTTAGCTTGCAGTTTTAAACCTGTAGATAGAGGTAACGAAAAAGATGTATTAGGGGAAAATCATCCTTTCTCTGAATTTTTTCGCCCCAATCCAGATGCAACTTGGCGAAACAGTAATTTTACATTAACATTCGAAGAGATAACAGAAGTAACAGAGAAAAAAGACGGAAAAAATGAAACTACAAAATATACGAAGACTTATCCTAGAGAGTATTCAAAAAAAGTTGATCGTTGGGCTCCACGAAGAGCATATTTGCCAATTAAAGATGTACGCTATATAGGTATTCAAACTTGCGTCCCAGAAATAGAAAAAAACAAAAAACAAGGTAGGATCTCGTACAAAAAGGAAGATTTAACAGAAGAATTATTTCAAAAAATATTAGATGATGTTAGGTATATCCTCAACAAAGAATATATAGGTATAACTGAAAACACTACCGACACCACGTCAATGGTCGGTGTCAAGACACCTGATATCGATTATTCAGCCCTTAGTATGGGAGCTGGAGAACAAAGAACATTTACTATAATAAAAACACTTCACGAACTAAAGAACAATTCGATAGTTCTCATTGATGAAATCGATCTATTGATGCATTCTGATGCATTAAAAAGAATGATACATAGGATTAATAATATTGCTATAAAGAAAAATATGCAAGTCATATTTACAACCCATTCGTTGGTTATGGATAAAATGAATAATATTGTAGATATAAAGTTTTTGCAAAAAGGCGAGCAAAAAACATTGGTTTTTGAAGGGCTTTCCTCTATCGCTTGGGATGATTTAACAGGAGAGTCATCTCGACCTTTAAAGATTTTTGTCGAAGATGATTTAGCAGAAACAATCATATATAGATTGGCAGCAAACTTGAATATAAGACACAAATTAAAGGTTATGCATTTTGGATCAATTGCAAACGGATTCACTATCGCTGCTTCATATTTATTGACTAATCAATCGCTGGATAATGTTTTAGTGGTTTTAGATGGAGATGAATATCGTAGTCTGGATGATAAAAGGAAGATGTTAAACCAACGCCTTTCTGGCTCAGAAAGAAATCACAGACAAAAAATAGAAAATGCTCTAGAAATAATATCTCAATTTTGTTTACCAGAAGGACAACCGCCTGAAGAATTCATATTTAACAAACTAAAAGAAATAAATACGGATGATGAAATTATTTGTGAAGCTAAAAAAATCTATGGAGTATGCAATACCCATGATTGGATTAATACAATTGTAGATCGAATTGGAGGTAATCGCGCAGTGGTCCTTGACCAGATTGTAACATTATGTGCGAACGAAGAATGGTGGAACACATACACTGATGATGTCGAAAAATGGCTAGAAGATCGAAAAGAAATATAAGTAAATTATTTCCTCTAAGTTTTACAAATGGATTTGGAACACTTTTTGTTATAATGTGCTACAATATAGTTAATGTAAATATTTCACAGCTAATGGCGTTGCAGGTTGACTGCCTGTAACGCAGAGGTCCGCTATACGGACAACA
>NZ_VTOZ01000025.1:0-46881 GCF_008271345.1 Pseudoselenomonas caprae | reverse complement strand
AAAAAAGAGATTGTCCGTCGCCAGGCGTTCGACAATCTCTTCCCTACACGCCACAATCAGGGCGCAGGTTTCACTATGATATTGACAGGAAGATTCGATGCCCCTGGCGGCGAGTAATAAAACCATACCGATCGGTCACCGGGATAGATGCCTAAGTCAGACAGCTCCGTTCTCTTGACGAGTATATCATCGCCTGGAGCCAGCCGGGACAGCAGTTCTTTCGATATTTCCAATATAGCAGCACCGAAGAACGGTGCCTTCGCTGGTACCGGCAGTAGTTTCTGTTCCGCCGTCTCAGTCACAGCTCGTATCGCGCCTGCATATACACCGCCCAATGGTGACAGGAAGTACTGCACAGGCTGGTTCCCCTTGATAGGTATATGGATACGGTAGACGACACCATAATTCCCCTCATTGCTCACCTTGCTGCCATCAGTCGCATCGATGCCGTCGCGGAACTTGTCGCGCTCATCATCGGCCACTCGGAAATACATGACGCCATCCTTCGCCGGATCATAGCGTTTCGTCACAGTCAACTGCCGGTTCATCCCCGTAAAGGTTCCACGCAGCCGCATCTCATCCTTGGGCAGGATTGGCAGTTCATATGCCGCCTGCAGCGGATCAGCATCCTCCCCAACCATGAGCACCGACACCTCCACAGGATGCAAAGCCTGGAAATCGTACATGCCCGCCACAAGCTCATCCGGCTTCAATACCACTTCAGCCATCGAGTCCTGCAATAAGCGGCGGCCGTCCCGCGTCAATACCAGCGTCTCATCCATCGACGCTGCAAAATAATCCAGCTGCACCGTCTTGCCGACAAAAAGGTAATCCTTGCTCGGCGCACCGCTGCCGCCCCGGGTCACTTTGACGATGTTCACCCCATCGTATTTATTGCGCAGCACGACTGCCAGCTTTTTCGGCACATCGGTATTGTTCAGATGATAGTAAAATACCCGTGCATCACCTGCCACCGTGTCACGATACAACACGCCATCCTGTTTTACATATTCAGGACTGTCCGAAAATAGCAGTGTACCGCCCTCATCCCTGCTCTCGGTCGGCAGCTCATGCATCACGCAGGGTTCCTTGCCCCACACCTCACTGCCCATGGAAGCCGGTCTTGTTGATGCCTTATTCAGGATGGTGTCTATCCGCTCTTTGATGTTCATTTCCTGTTGCCCCACTTCATGGCTGGATGCAGAAACCGGCTGCAGCTGGCAGCTGGTCATAGCGACAGCCAGCACACATGCAGCCAGCAATTTCTTTGCTGGCATCCGCTTGACAACTCTCAGCTTCAATGTTGCTTCACTCCTAACTTCGTCATGACCGCCGCTTTCCAAAGGCGCAACTTGAACTCCGTAAGCCCAAAACGCGGATGCGGGATATTCACACGCTGCAACAGATAGGGATTCGTGGCAAAGGTGTTGAGCCCGGCATCGCCTGTCACGGCTGTCAGATACTCATTTTCTGCCAGCATTCCCGGCATCGCATCAGTATAGGCCCCATTCGGGTAGGAAAAGCTGAATACAGTACGGATGCCATTCCACTCCATCAGGAGCTTCGATAAGCGCATCTCCTCAGCCTGCTTCTCTGGATCAAGATGTGTGAGCGGCTGATGGTTAGCCGTATGGCTGCCGATCTCAATGCCGCGGTCCTGCATATCTCGCAGCTGATCCCAGCTCAGGTAATTCGGCCGGCCGATATCATTGGTCACCATATAGACCACAGCCTTCATGCCACGCTCCTCAAGCATCGGCAGCATCGTCGTATAGTTATCCTCATATCCGTCATCAAACGTAAGGATGATAGGCTTGTCCGGCAGCTCCAGCTTGCCCTTCTTCGCCTTCATGAATTCCAGCATGGTAATCGTCGTATAGCCCTGCTGCTGCAAATAGTCCAGCTGCTGGCGGAACTCCTCCGGCGGCACGTTATACGCCCAGCCTTCGTCATTATCCGCATCATTGACCATATGATATTCGAGCACCGGCACTCCGTCCGGCATCGGCGTCAGGGCCAGCCAGCCAGCAAAAGCCAACAGCAGCGCCCCCGCCACCAGTAGTATTCGTTTGAAGTATTTCAACAGATTATCCTTTCTCTCATCACAGCTGGGCAGCTGGCAATTCCTCTGCCAGCTCGCGCAGCTTCCGCATCCGATGATTCATCCCCGACTTGCTGACTCCCAGCATATCCGCCAGCTCAGCCAGACTCGCATCGGGATGTGCGAGGCGCTGCTCCGCAGTCTGTCGCAACTTCTTAGGCAGTCGCGGAATGACCTCGGCCGCCTGCAGCCTGCGGATAGCCTCAAGCTGCCGCCCTGCAGCATCCACAGTCTTCTGCAGGTTGGCCGTCTCACAGTTCACCAGCCGGTTCACCTGTTCGCGGACCTCCTTGACATTGCGGGCCACCTCAAAAGCTTCTACCGCCTCATCAGCCTGGATCATCGCCAGGAAGTCCATGACCGCATCGCCTTCCTTGAGGTACACAACGTAGTCATCCTTCCGGTCGATGAACCCCACAGGGAAATCCATGCGTTTCAGAAGCGTATAGAGCAATTTCCCCAAGCTGTAGCTGCCGGTCACGAGCTCCAGATGATAGCTGGCCTCCGGACGGTTCACGCTGCCCCCGCCTTGGAACGCGCCGCGCAAGTAAGCTACGCGGCAGCAATTCTTTTTGAGGATAGCCATGTCCGTATCCATATTGAGGCTGTCATCATGCAGGAAGCCCAAAGTCTCCAGCAAGCCGGCAACATCTGGCGACGGCACCACACGCACCGTATAATTGTTGTTCTTGTTCAATTGGCGTGCACGGCGCACAGTGATCTCCGTGCGTATGCCGCCGCCTTCGCTCTTCAGCAGCTGCAGCGTCTTGCGCGCTACGGCCGCATTCTTGGTCGTGAAATTCAGGCCAAAGGTGCGGCGCAGGCCAAAGGTTATCGTCGCCCCCATGCGCAAGAGCGCCGCCAGCTCCGCCGTGCGGCAGCAGCTGCGGTCATAGCTCAGTCGTGCCAATTCATTCTTTACTTCCGTCGCAAATGACGGCATAGCATCTCACTCCTCCGCCTGTTCTCTACTCAAAGCCCTTCATAGCGCTAGGCTGCAGGCGGTAAACCATCTTCATGACGCTGCGGCAGAGCTTGTCCGGATCATGGCGGATAACGTCTGATTCATTGATGATATCTGCCTTGACAAAACCGATGCCCAGCGCATTGATGGCCTCCTCATCGACCTCGACGGGATAGGCCCCTTTTTCGGCATAATATGCCTGCATCTCCGACGAGATCGGATGACTGTTGACCAGCATGTAGTCGATGACCCCCTTGCCGCCATGATCGATGATGGCCTTGGCGTGCATCGAAGCCGTATAGCCATCCGTCTCTCCCGGCTGGGTCATCACGTTGCAGATATAGATCTTCACCGCCTTGCTCTTGCGCAAGGCCTCAGCCACACCACTAACCAAGAGGTTCGGCATGATGCTCGTATAGAGACTGCCTGGGCCAAGGATGATTGCATCGGCCGCAGTCAGGGCAGCCAGTGCAGACTGCACCGGCTGCGGATTCTCTGGGAACAAGCGCACGCGATGGATGCGCTTCTGCACCTCGGGGATATGTGACTCGCCCTCGACCACCGTGCCATCCTCCATGATAGCGTCAAGCCGTACATGCTCCTTCGAAGCAGGCAGAACCTGCCCCTTGACAGCTAAAACCTTCGAGGATTCCTGCAAGGCCTTCTCGACATCGCCAGTCACCTCATTCATCGCCGCGATGAACAGGTTGCCAAAGCTATGTCCAGCCAGCTCGCTCTTGCCGCGGAAGCGGTACTGGAACAACTTCTCCATCAAGGGCTCGGTATCAGCCAGCGCCACCAGGCAGTTGCGCAGGTCCCCCGGCGGAATGATGCCCAGCTCCTCACGCAGGCGGCCCGACGAGCCGCCATCATCGGCTACGGTCACCACCGCCGTGACGTTGCTGGTCGCGGACTTGATGCCGCGCAGCAAGACCGACAGGCCATGACCACCGCCGACCACCGTCACAGTCGGGCCCTTGCCCAGACGGCGTTTCTCATAGATGATATCCACGAGACGTTCCGAATTGTCCGGCAGCAGCACCGTGATGACCGAGCGGATGACAAACTTCGTCGCTACCAGCATCAGTGCTGCCCCCAGTACCACCACGGTTATGCCGATAAGTGTAGAAAACGTGTAATTGTAGCTGCCCTTCCAGAGATAGACCGCGCGGAAAATCGCTTCTTCGATGTAGTCGAGGTATTTATAGTTGAAAATCAGCGCCAAGCCCAAGCTCACCAGCATGACACCTGCCGAGAACAGCAGCAGCCAGCGCTTGAACTTCATGCCCGGATAGAGCCATTTCAATAAATGCATCTTCCCTTAACACTCCTCACGCACATGTTCATGAACATCATTCTTCATGAGGTCGCGATGCTCGAGTTTCACTGGGTACTTCTTCGCACTCAAGCGTTCATAGATATGCTTGGCGATGAACACGCTGCGGTGCATGCCGCCCGTACAGCCCACGGCAATGACCAGCTGGCTCTTGCCCTCCTTGACATACTGCGGCACGAGGAAATCGATCATGCCGTCAAGACGCTCGATGAATTCCTGCGTAACAGGCCATTTGGCTATATACTCTGCCACCTCTGGCACCGCCCCGCTCTTATGCCGCATCGTCTCGATATAGAATGGATTCGGCAGGAAACGCACGTCGAGCACCATGTCGGCATCCAGTGGCATGCCGAACTTGAACCCGAACGACAAGACATTGATATTCATCTGCTCACCTTCGGTGTTGCCGAACAGACGATGGATCTTGTCGCGAAGCTCCACCTTCTTGAGTTCTGAGGTATCGATGATATAGGTAGCCTTGGCCCTGGCCGGTGCCAGGCGTTCGCGTTCCTTGGCGATCCCCTCCGAAATACGCGAGGAAGGAGCCATCGGATGACGGCGCCGCGTCTCCTTGTACCGGCGGATGATGACTGGATCGGACGCATCCATGAACAGCATCTCATACGACACATCGTCGCGATCCATATCGTCAAGAGTGTGGATGAACGTATCGAAGAACTCGCGGCTGCGCGTATCGACAACGAGCACCACTTTGCCGACATGGCCGCCTGCATGCTTGCAGAGTTCGACAAATTTCGGGATGAAGACCGGCGGCAGATTGTCGATGACGAAATAGCCCAGATCCTCCATATAGCGGCAGGCCTGTGTCTTGCCGCCGCCCGACATGCCCGTGACAATGACAAAACGGAAGTCATCCTTTTTCGGCTGCACGAGTTCAGCCTCCATTTCATTCTCCATGATTTCACCTTCTATAAAAAAATATCGTTATATTCTACCTGTCAGTCCTGCGGGATGACATAGCGATAGATCGCCGCCGCAAAACCGTCCGCCTCGCAGTCCGTCGTCTCATAATCACAGACCGCCTTGACCGCTGGCACTGCATTGCCCATAGCGATCGCCTTTCCGGCGGCCTTGAGCATCGGCAGGTCGTTGTCTGCATCGCCGATAGCCATCGTATCCTCTATCGCGATAGCGAGCCGACTGGCCAGATTGCGGATGCCGGCCGCCTTGCTCACACCAGCATTGATGATTTCCGCATAGTTGGCATTGGAGCGCACAGGTGCGATCACATCGCCAAACGCCGCCCGCAGCTCCGCGATACGGGCATCGGTTTCCGCTGCACAGCTTGACACCGACAGCACCTTGCACACCTCATCCGTGTGCTGTTTGAGGCCATCCCAGCCCACAGCATGGCCCTGTATCTTCTGCGAAGCCTCATAAGCCTTGGCATTCTCATCGTATTCTGCATAATAGAGCTCATCCTTGCTGTACGTCTGCAAGTACCAGCCCCTGTCACGGCAGAAATCCACCACGCGGCAGACAAGCTCGGGATCCAGGAAGCTGCTGTACAGCACCTCACCACCCACAGTCTTTATGAGCGCACCGTTATACGTGATGATCGGCACATCGACGCCCAGTGCCTTCGCTACCGGCAGGGCCGCCTTGTACATGCGTCCCGTCGCGATCGTCACCGTGACGCCAGCCTTGACAGCCGCCTGTGCTGCCTCTATATTCGCGGCCGATACCTGCTGTCCGCCGGGCAGCAGCGTACCGTCCAGATCCGTTACAAAAAGTTTTACTGACATAATTTCTCCTCCTCAACAGCGGGGAATCCATCAATCCTATTTTCTCACATTGAGCGGAAAATGCAAGTAGGCAGAACCCTCTTGAAAAAACCGTACTTATATAAGATAATAAGATTACTAACATACGCAAAATACGTGTCAGAAAGGACGTTTCATATGTCTAAGCAGCCAATCACGCATCAGTGCAGCTTCTGCAAGCGCACGATCAAAGTCCATGATCAATACGATATGCCGATCTATGACCCGAATACCGGCTTTGCCATCTGCAAGAACTGTGTGCGCGAGATCAATCACTTCCTCGACGAGCACGACGCCGCCACCCAGCAGGAAGAGCATAAGGAATTCGCCGGCCAGCTCGACGATATCCTGGCCAAGAACAAGCCACATATCATCAAGCAGTATCTTGACGAATACATCATCAACCAGGACCGCGCCAAGAAGATCCTCTCCGTCGCGGTCTACAACCATTATAAACGCATGAAGTACGGCTATCAGAACGACGATGGCACCGAAATCGAGAAATCCAACGTTATCATGCTCGGCCCCTCCGGCTGCGGCAAGACGGCACTGCTCTCGCATCTGTCCAAGCTCCTCGACATCCCGTTTGCCGTAACGGACGCTTCGAGCCTCACCGAGGCCGGCTTTGTCGGTGCCGATGTAGAAGTCGCCGTGCGCAACCTCTACTATGCCGCCGACAAGGACATCGAGAAGGCCGAACACGGTATCATCTACCTCGACGAGTTCGATAAGATTGCCCGTAAATCCGGCGCCAACAACTCCATCACAGCCGACCCTGGCCACGAAGGCGTCCAGCAGGCGCTCTTGAAGATGCTCGAAGGCAACGTCGTCGAGTTCACTTCCCGCGGCCAGCGCAAGCATCCCGAGGCACCGACCATCAAAGTCGACACCAAGAACATCCTGTTCATCGTCGGCGGTGCCTTTGTCGGCATCGATGAAGTCATCGGCAAGCGCCTGTCCAAATCCTCCTCGATCGGCTTCGGTGCCGAGGTGCAGGGCAAGGACGACAAGCCGAAATTCGATGAGCTCATCCATAAGGTCCGTCCGGAAGACCTCATGCAGTACGGCATCATCCCGGAAATCATCGGCCGCCTGCCGGTCATCTGCACCCTCGAAACCCTCGACGAAGACGCGCTGCTGCGCATCCTGACCGAGCCCAAAAACGCTCCCGTCAAGCAGTATGAGAAACTGCTGGCGATGGACAACGTCCAGCTCGAATTCGAGGAAGATGCCCTGCGTGCTGTCGCCAAGAAAGCCATCGAACGCAAGACTGGTGCTCGCTCCCTCAAAGGCATCATCGAGGATGTCATGCTCGACATCATGTTCGACATCCCGAAATCCGAGGAGCCGCGCAAAGTCATCATCACTAAGGACTGCATCGAAAGCGGCGCCAAGCCCAACATCGAAAAACTCAACAAATAAAAACATGCAAAAAGCCTTCCCGCGGGAAGGCTTTTCTTGTACGCCGATAGCATCAGATATCCATCGACGTGATATTTTCCTGTTTCATAAACTGCGATAGCTTGTAGATGCCTGCCATGACTTCCTGATAGTTCTCCGGTGTCAGTGACTGCGGGCCATCCGAAAGCGCCTTGGCCGGATTCGGATGCACCTCCATCATGAGGCCATCAGCGCCGGCAGCGATAGCTGCAAACGCCATCGGCTTCACCATGCGCCATTTGCCCGTGCCGTGGCTCGGATCGACGATGATCGGCAGATGCGAAAGGTGCTTGACCGCTGCCACAGCACTGAGGTCGAGGGTATTGCGCGTATACGTCTCATAAGTGCGGATGCCGCGTTCACAGAGAACGACATTCGGATTGCCGGCATTCATGATGTACTCAGCCGCATTGAGCCACTCATCGATAGTTGCCGCCAGGCCGCGTTTCAAAAGGACCGGCTTGCCGCATTTGCCGACTTCCTTCAAGAGCCCGAAGTTCTGCATATTGCGTGCGCCGACCTGAAGCATATCCGCATACTTCACGACGCTTTCGATCGCCTCTACCGTCGTGACCTCCGTAACGACACGCAAACCCGTACGCTCACGCGCCTCGGCCAGATATTTGAGCCCTTCTTCTTCCAGGCCCTGGAAAGAGTACGGTGACGTACGCGGCTTATAAGCACCGCCGCGCAGGAACTGAGCACCGGCCGCCTTGACGATATCAGCTGCCTCAAACAGCTGCTCCTTGGACTCGACTGCACAGGGGCCCGCCATGACCACCGGCGTACCATCGCCGATCTTGATGCCGGCGACATCGACAACGCTGTTCTGCGGATGGAATTCACGGCTGGCCAGCTTGAAGCTCTTGGAGATAGCTACGCTCTTCTCCACGCCCGGCATGACATCGATGGCCACATCGGCCACCTTCGTCTTGTCGCCAATGACGCCGACAATCTTCTGCTGGCTGCCCTCCATGACTTTGGCTTCCAGCCCTGCGGCCGTGATCACCTCGATGACACTCTTGATTTCAGCTGCCGTTGCATCTGGGTTCATGATAATAACCATAGATTCTGCCTCTTTTCCTTTAACGTTTATATACACGGTTCATTCCACAATCAAGACGGGGAATGTCCCGAGATTCTTGAGCCAAATGCTCTTTTTCGCCACAGCCGCGATGGATTCCTGCAAGACATCCACAGCAGCCGTGTACTCAAGGTCAAAAAAGAAAATATACGCCCCAAGCTCTGTGCGCGCAGGCCGCGACTCGATGCGCGTCATATTGATGCCACGCTGGGCAAATTCCTTCAGGACATCGTAAAGCGCACCGGCTTTTTGTCCATCAATCTGGCAGATGATCAGCACCTTTTCCTTCGGCAGGCATTCCGCACCAGTTCCACGGCGCCGCACCTGAAAGAAACGCGTGCAATTCGCCATATTGTCCTGGATCTCGGCCGCAACCGTCGAAAGCCCCGTAAGCTCACCAGCCCGCTTCGTACAGATGGCCGCCCAGCCCGAAGACGCAGGTTCTGCCGCCACGAGCTCTGCTGCGCGCGCCGTGCTGGCAACCTTCACGATCTCCGCCTGGGGATAGTGCTGCTGCAAATAGGCACGGCACTGCGATATCGGCTGCGGATGCGAGAAGATGCGCTTGATTGCAGCGCCATCGCATTTAGCCATCAGCTGGTTGTGCACCGGCCAGATAAGCTCACGCATGACCTCCAAGGATTCACTGCGCGCCAGCGTGTCCAGCGTGATATTGATTGCCCCTTCCAGGGAATTCTCCACAGGAACCAGTGCCGTATCCAGCCTGCCCTCCTCGACATCCTGCAGACACGCAAAAAGATCAGGAACCGTCACCAGCTCGCAACGCTGCGGCAGCTGCTCATTCAGATAGCTTGCCGCGGCCTCGCTATGCGTCCCCTTGGGCCCCAGCACCCCCATCGTCTCGCTCATAGCCAACATCCTCCCATCCTGCCTTGCAAAAAGGCCCCGTCCTCCGAAGGACAGGGCCTTGAATGGTATTATGATAACACACAGCCATCATAATCGCAAGCAATATTTAAAACGTTACATATTTTATGCGCACGGCAAAAACATATGTCTCAAAGACTGTCTTTCAGCTTCAGCAGATCCGGACAGAGATCGCCGATTGAACTCGCAAGATCTTCCTTGGGCTGCAAGATATCAAGCACAGGCTGCATAGTTGCCTTGAATTTCTCATCGTCCTGCATGAGCACGAGGATCGCGCTCGTATTGATGGCATCGGCCAGCGCCGTATGCTGCTCGCCCTCGAATTTATGATCCATCGCCCCGAGCGCATGCTTGAGCGCCAGGCTGTTGTGCAGACCCAGACGGTCGTCAAACTCCTGCTGCAGGTCAACCCAGCGGCTGTCGAGCCACTGCACATCAAAATCCGGCATCTTGAAACGGCATTCCTTCTTGAGCTGCTTGATATCCGACATGCTCCAGGAATAGATGCGCGTTTCCTCCTCGCCAATCCAGTCGACGAAATTCTGGAAACAGATTTCGTAGCTGTCCTTGCCCTCGACCATGGCCTGAGTGATACCCGTCAGATTCGTGATATGCTTCTTGATGGGACCATAAGCGGGTGCCACATAGCACTGGAACTCCGCCTCCTGCTCGAACTTCTCGTTGAGCCGCACTGCACCGAACTCAATGACCTCCTCATTGATCTTGCGGCGCACCTCGCGGAACTCCCGGCTTACCGGATTCATCTCCAAGTCGACGACAACATACTTCATCTGTAACCCCTGCACTTTCTGTACGTTTTCTTCTATCTTCTTATTCTACGTTATCCCGCCATTTTCTTCAATAGGATTCTATGCTATCATAAGATGGAATCGACCACGGAAAGGATTTTTTGCTATGAAAAACTACCGTCTCTATCTGTTTGACTTTGACTATACGCTGGTCAACTCGGAATCTGCCATCCTCAAATGCTTCCACATCACGCTCGACAAGACTGGCTGGCCGCAGCGCGACGATGATACCATCCGCTGCACGATTGGCCTGCCGATGCTCGACGCCATAAAACGCGTCATCGATTCTGACGATGACCGCCAGGCCCGCGAATTCCTCGCTGTCTACAAGCACGAGGCCGACCGCTATATGACGGAGGGCACCCATTTCTTCCCCCATACGGTCAGCACGCTTCAGGCCCTGCGCGCCCGCGGTGCCCGCATCGGCATCATCTCGAGCAAGACGCGCTCACGCATCCAGGAAAAATTCGACCGCGACAATGTGCCGGAGCTCATCGATCACATCATCGGCAGCGACGATGTCAGCGCCCATAAGCCTGACCCCGAAGGGATCAGAAAAGCACTGGCCTGGTTCGACGTACCACCAGCTGACGTACTCTACACCGGCGACAGCTATGTGGACGCTGGTGCTGCCCAGAATGCCGGCGTGGATTTTGCCGCCGTGACCACTGGCACCACATCCTGCGAAACCTTTGCCAAGTATCCCCATGTGAAGATCATGCAGGACATCGCCGGATTGCTGGCATAACAAAAGCCTTCCTTGCAGATAAGGAAGGCTTTTCTATACACAAAATTACATCAGCATGCCAACGGCTGCCCCGCGACTGTGATTGTTGAGGCCGCCGAGCGCACCAGCAGACTGCTGGCTGAGGCTCTGCATGCCCTGCTTGATAGCCCAGAGTGCTGCCTGCTCCTGGGTATTCGAGCTGGCGAGATTCACCGACTCCTTGGCAATATCTGCCGAGTCCATCGTCTCTGCCGTAGCCACGAGGTTCTCTTCCTGCGTCGTGTAGTTCGACGACTGGTACGTGAGCCCCTGCTGCGCGGCACCGATATTCGTTGCCTGATCGGTAGCCGCATTCAAAGCGCTGTCTACCTTGTCGAGAGCTGCGCTGATCGATGACGCATCCGTCAGGTCGATCGTGCTCTTGCCCTCACTGTCCGTGAGCCCAAGGCCCTGCGACGTCATGTTGCCCAGGCTGACCGTATTGTACCCGTCAGCCCCAGCCACCGTTATCGACTGGCTGCCATCGAGCAGCTTCTTGCCATTATACGTCACCGACGCATTATCATCGATGGACGAAATGGTCTGCTCAACCGACTTCTGCAAAGCTGCCAGATCCGTGTTGCCATTCGTGCCATTGGCCGCCTCAAGCAGGGTGGAGCGCAGCGAGGACAGGCTGTTGACTGTTTCGTTGACAGCACCGGCTGCCGTCGACAGCATGGAGTTCGCCGTCTGCGTATTGCTGTTCGACTGCGCCACCGCGCCGATATTGGAATACGTGCGCTGGATGATCGCATAGTCAGACGGGCCATACGAGGCACTAGGATACTTGGAACCAGTAGCGATCTTCTGAACACTGCTGCTCTGGGCCGACTGGACCTTATTCAGCGTGTTCAACGAGTGATTGACACCACTCATGATGCCATTGATGCTCATAAGCATCCTCCTTTCTCTTCTTTTCCCAAAACCTTATAGCGAAAGCCCACGATTCTACGCAGGCTTTTCCACTTATATTATAAAAGAAATCTGCCCGTTCCGCAAGAAAAATCATTATCTGCACCGATAAAACCTTGCAAAAAGATAACAATAATGATAAAATAAATGAGTCGATGCGGGTATAGTTCATCGGTAGAATGCCAGCTTCCCAAGTCTGTATTCTATCGTAAGGGACAAATCCAGCAAGCCAGACAGGACAAGGCTTCACGGCTTGTCAAAAAATCTCGGTTCCAGCAGGTTGCACCTTATCCGCACCTTATGGAGCAAAAACATCATATTGCGGGCATAGTTTATCGGTAGAATGGCGGCTTCCCAAGCCTCAGAGGGCGGTTCGACTCCGCTTGCCCGCTCCATTGAACTTTATGCGGTTGCGTTGGCAACCGCTTTTTTGATGTATTCATTTCTTCGCTTCGTCCCCCTCCTTCGATTCCCGCAAACTCTGCAAGTGGTTGGACATAATTTGTGCCGTTTCCCGCTTCTGCTTATCCAGCGGATGCAGGTAGATTGATGTGGTACGGATATTGGTATGGCCTAACATACTCTGCACGGTTGTAAGAGCCGCGCCATGGTTCAACGCATAAGTGGCTGCCATATGGCGCAGCGAATGTACCGTAATGCCAGGCAAACCGTGTTTTTTCGCTAATCCTCTCAGCCACCCTGCAAAACTATTCGGTGCCTCTGGCACCAATTCTTCATTTCGCAGCCGTACCGCCAGGAAAATATAGCCATGCGTATTTTCATATCCCTTGTTCTTCAAATACTTCAGTTGATTCTCCCGGTGCAGCATCAGTAAATCCATCACATATTCATCCACATAAACACTTCGAACCGATTCTGCTGTTTTCGGCGCAGAAATTTCCACTTTCCTGCTGTTGACATACTTCTGAGCCTTATTGATGTGTACCATATTATTTTTCCAATCTATATCCTCCCAAGTCAAAGCTATAATCTCACTTTTCCTTGCCCCTGTAAGCAAAGCCAGATAAAACATGGCCTTATGCTTCAAAATGTAAGGATAATCAGGCAATTCCTCCACTATCCGTAAAAATTTCTGCAAATCTTCCTCCTCCCAAACGGGATAGTGATGATAGTTAGGCTTGGGCCATTCATCACGAGGAATATCCCGGCAGGGATTCTTGCCCAGTATTTTCCAATCAACGGCCTTATTGAAGACATGATTGACCAGCTTAAAGTGTTTATGAACCATGGTCGCTGACAACCTGCCATCCTTTGTTCTGGCCCGTGGATTTTTTTCCACACGCAGTTTCTCCACAAAGTGACGAATCTGCTCGCCTGTTATATCACTTATCCTCATATCCCGAAATTCATCCATAATCCGGCCATTTAGCATGTCTATCTGCATATTCCTCGTACTAATGGCCTTTTTGGCATTATGTCTCTTGTCCCACAATGCTACCAAATCTTGAAACAGCATATGCTCATCACCGCCTTGCGGTGTAGTTGTAATCTCCAAGTAGAACTCATCCAAGGCTTTCTTGGCCGCTCGCATGGAAGTAGCCGTTACCCGCTTACTTTTTCGTATCTGCTTGCCATTAGCATCATAACCCAGAGAAATTCTAAGCTCCCATCTGTTATTGCCCCTGTTTATTACGGTTCCAGCCATGCTGACACCTCCTGTCTAAAAAATTAAGGGGAGAGTCAACGCCCTCCCCAATCAATATCAAGCTGATTTTATTCACGCCGTCGCTGCCGCTTCATCTGTGGTCGGATTCATAGCCATTTCCATAAAGCTGATGGCATAATCCTTGGCCTGTTCCGTAACCTTGGCAATAGCCTTCTTTTCCTCATCCTCCAATAATCGCACCGTGGCAAAAGTCAGCTGGGAATAGGTTATCCCTGTGGAGCTGACAGCCTTTTTCAAGCTGATTTTTGTTACCACTTCGCTGAGCTTGCGGAATTTGGACAAATGATGCTTGGCATAGGCCTGCCATGATTTCAGCGAACCTGTGGGTACAGACAGCATAATGGGAAATGCCTCGCCCTCCCGCAGTACATAGAGCATCCGCCGATTTTTGCAAGCCTTGCCGGTTCCTTCCCGGCTGCTGCCATACTGGTTCAGATGGCAGTTACGACACTGGCCACCGGGATTGCCAATGCCCTGCCGTCCATCGAAAGAGCAGCAGTCAGGTGGCTGATGCCCCCCCTGATAAGCCTCTGCATAATAAGCGTAGGCGGGGTGGTGGAGGACAATCACCCCCACAATCTCCTTCACAGCTTCGCTTTCCTCGTCATCTGCCACCTCAAAGACTGTGGCTCCCGCCGAGGGAAACTTCAGCCTGTCCAACTGAAACTCCATACCTGCATACTCCGTAGCCATAGCCTCCTGCAAGAACTCCAGCCCCTTGTTGTCAGCAAAACCTGTCATTGCTTTTTCGCCCTGTTCAACCTTGGTAATTTCTTTCGTAGTCATAATTCTTCTTCCTTTCTCAACCTGCTTTGCTTTCCTGTTCCAGCCTTAGCTGCTGCCCGTATGGACAGTTTTCCCGTCCGTCGCAGTAGCTAAGGCATTTTATATCATTCCACCGCTCCTTGGCGGTGCAGACTGGTGGCAGATGTTTATTCTCTATCGCCTTGGCCAGAAGTTTAGCCTTATGCTGAAAGTAACGCTGAATCCAGCAGTCACTTATTTTATGGATAGGAATGATATACACCGGGCGGGTTATGCCCCGCTCGGCAGCAGTCCGCAAACTGCTGTCCCGGCACATAGCCTGTATAAACATCCTTTTTACCGTAAAGCCTGCCTGTTCCAGCAAGATACGATAATAGTTGAGCTGAATCGCCCAATCCATCACAAAGCGCACACCATCATAGCGCAGAACCTTCCTGGTCTTGGGCTGTCCCTTGCGCAGCCCCGATTTATAGACCTCTCCTGTTTCAATTTCTTCCTTATATATTCCTAGAGCCTTCATGAGCTTGTAGGAACTGGTAACTTTCAAATCCCCCAGCACGCCTTCTTCCTCGTCAATGATTTTGCCAAAGAGGTCAAATTTGCCACTGGTAATCTTATCCTGCAAACGGATTTCGCTCAGGATTTCTCCCTCGGTATGATTCTCATTGATGGTATGCACCGCCTGCCCATGCAGGGCATAGAGAACACTTTGCGGATCTACGGCGTAATTGCTGGTCTTTTTGAGATAAGTTTCCCGCACACCGGCAATCAGCTCTGTGACCGTTGGTTCCGTCAGCCCCCGATCCAAAGATTTGGCTACTGCCCGCAGAGTTGGCAGAAACATACAGCGTTCATCCTGTATACATCCAGCCAAACAACTGGCAATGGGAACTTTTTGCCCATTGGGACAGATAAATTTTGTAGCCGGCATATTCCTCACCCTTCCATACAGTATTCACGCACATCCTCATAGAGTTGTTGCAAGATTCCATCCCCATACATCTGCCTGTACCGTTCAATTTCTTCCACGGCGAAAAATTCCATCAGCCGCTTATAGATGCGCCGTTGCCCCTTTGATAGATTCTGCTTCACTGCCGCATAGCCATAATTCTGCCAGTCGGCCAGCCAATCGCATTCCTGATAATCGTACTGTGAAAAATCATCCTGGCTTGCTTCGGCCACCATTTCTCCAACCTTGACAATGGTATTTTCCAAATGACGGCAGTTAATATACTCATGGCGGGTATGGGCATCATAGTAGCCGGAAGAGAGATTGACCGCCGCTACGCCCAAAACTGGGGCAATCAAGGAAATATCGCTAAAGGAACCATACTGTGTCAAAAAGCCATGACTGTTAATATAGTCTTCAAACTCCGGATTGCCACAATCGTAAAATACCGCATCATTCCTGCCCCTGCGGTCAATTTCCACCAACATTTTCATATTGGCAAGTTCTTGGGGCAATTTCTCCTGCTCATACTCCTCCACAAAGGCTTTTGCACCATGTCCGCCGATTTCTTCATCACAGGTAAACAACAGCCAAGGTTTCTTCTCAGCCTCAGCATAGATGCGCTGCAGGGCATATACCCCACAGCGGTCATCCCCGCCAATGCCTTGGGGAGACATCATAATGCTACCATCCTCGCTGATACAAATAGTATGTACAGGTTCCTCATGCACCGTATCCAAATGGGCCACCAGTAAAACCGGTACATCGCCACGTACAAGGAGGAACTTCCCCTGACGGGCAATGCTGTTCTCATTATATTGGCGCAGAAGCGATCTAAAGAGCTGTGTCTGGCTTGCCTTGATACAATCTTTGAGCGTCATCATGCTGCCTGCCCTCCTTCCTCCGTATGCTGAGACTGACAGCTACGGCAAAGCATACTGCCATCTTCCTGTACGGTCATCTCTTCCCGCGGGTGATATTCCCCACATTCACGGCAATACGCATAATACTGATTGCGGCAGGCTGCACAGACTCTGATTGATGCCCCCTCCGCATCATAGACCGGATAGGTCGTATCCACATATTCCTCGCATTCGTCGCACCTTTCTTCATCCCTGTCCTCTGCCTCATCATCACAATCATAGCAATACAGATTGGCAGATATTTCTTTGCCACATGAAATACAAAGGCCATAGGTGCCCAAATCGAAGCGTTGGTAATCCTTGGCATGGTCATTCCTTATGCTGATTTTCGTATCAAAATCAGCATAAAACCAATCTGCGTACCCGCCAAAGCCTTCACCTGTGCCAATAACGCAATGACTGTTGTTATGGTAGGTATAGGTCTGCCACAGATTTACCGCACCCTCCAGCTCGGAAATTTCCCGCTGAACCAAATCCCGATAAAGCTGCATGTCCTCCTGTGCCCCATAAGTTCCGCCGCTGGTATTGTACAAACGGCTTTGCAACAAAACGCCATTTCCCGGCATATATCCAAAAATCTGCCGCATTGTCTTGCGGTTATTCAAGGTTTCCGGATTTTTCGGATCGGCTGCCACGAAGACAATAAAGCTGTACTGGTCACGGGCATAGCCAGAACAGCCATTGTTGTACTGATAGCTTGTAGAATTAAAGGAATGGCAACTGGTCAGTGTATCGCCACGCTTATCATTCTTGGGATTGCTCATGGTAATGAAATGAGCAGGATTCAAGGACACATACAGCTTGAAATCAATCTTACGGGAAGAAAGCTCATCTGCGAACTGGGCATAAAGCCGCTGGAACTCACTGCCTGCGGCATTGTCTGTCACCCCAAGGCCATCACAAAGACTGCGGAAAATACGGCTGGGCTTCTTATTCAGCGCAAAGGCTTTGGGCACAAGCTTTTCCATGGCATCAATGGCCGGCTGCGCATCTTCCTCCGGATAGCCAAAGAACCTAAGCGCCAAATCCAGCAGGGTATTTTCCGTGACACGCATCTTCTGACGGGCAGGAGCCAGAATTCTCTCGGCCAAGCACAGCACTCTCGCATAATCGGGATTATGGGTGCGGGTGCCATTGATAACCATAGCATCCAGTTCCTCATCCCAAACAGGGGACTTACGGAACAAGTCCCGCAGCTTCTGCTTATAATATGTATTGTCCCTAGCCAGCTTATGCACAAAAACATCGCTGACATCATCCAGTACAGCCGTATTGCAGGTATGGGCACGGTAATCATCCAGTGCCTGCCAAATATTTTTCTCAGCTAATTTTACTTTTTCTTCCATTTCCATGATCTTTGCCTCCTAATTTTCAAAACAACAAAAAGCGGTGCCCCCAACGGGAAAGCACCGCTCAAAACCTTATAAAATTACGCCGTTTCTAACTGCAAGGGCAGGGGAGTAATGTTCTTCATTACCTTGCTGGCTACAGGTATAAGCCCTCTCGGCACAGGCATAGCCAGAATCTCTCCGCCAATCCGTTCCAAAGCTGTTGCCCTATCATAAGATGCAGAAAGCTGGCTGGCAGCTGTTACCGCATTAAAGAGTCCATAACGGCTGTTGTCCCCGCCCTTAAAGAGCTGACGAAGCACATCCCCCTGCTCGCTCTGCGTCAACTGGAATTTATCCGCCAAAACTTCAACTTCTTTTACAGGATCATGTTCCAATGGAATATTCATGGACTCCCGCATCTTATCTACGGTCAGCATAAACTTGCTCTCGTCCACGGCACAGCGCACAATATCCTGCACCTTCATAAAGAACGCCCGGTCATCCTGTGCCAAGGTTTCATCCGAATAGATTTCGTAAGCCTCATCTTCTCCTTCCACTTGACGGCCAACATGATACTTCTTTTTGGCGTAATCTTTGACAATCAGGCCATTCTTGCAGACCAGCCGATAAATCAACGGCTCAACCCGCAGGCTCCCCATGCCAATCTCACTGTTGGATATGCAAAAACCAGCCTGCACCACATCGCCCACAGCCACCTCAGCCTTCATCCGCTTATTGATGACCTTCAGGTACATATGAGATTCCGTTACCTCACAGCTTTCAATGCTGGCCCCCTTCATATCTTTGATAACTGGCAACACCGCCGCACATAGCTCCAAATGGTCAAGCCGCCGATAGCGGTCAGACAGAAATGCCCGCACCTTGCCATCCATTACCCGCAGCAACCTGCGCTCCGGCGTCTGCTGAAACCACACATTCACATTGTTATCCAGCAGGGTAGGGGAGAGTGTCTGCATCTTCTGATAGTAGCGGTAGGGGATTTGCAACCGGGTGGCAATCTGCTGATGAGCAAAATCCTTCACACCAAAGGATTGGGGCTTGCCACCCACATTAACCTTTATGGCCGATTCCCCATCCTCCGTGACAAAATCCAGACTGCGGGTGTCTGCCACAAAATCCTTGCGACTTAACCGCTGCCGTTCCAACTCTCTGCCTAAGTCTACCAAAGTTTTTCCTTGCTTCATGATTCATCCGTCCTTTCTTCAATGACCTTGGGGCATAAAAAGGACAGGTCTTTCGGCCTGCCCAGAAAACTTTCTATGTCCCCTTTTTATGTTCCGAGTGTACCTCGGATGCGAAGCAATCGCAGGTACCCTCACTGCTATAATATATCATTGAAAAACGACGTCCTATCCATGTATCAGCTTACACTCCCTCATAACTACAAATAATCAAAGATGGTGTTAAATAATCATTTGTATGTCTCGGCACCATAACATAATGATAAATAAATTTAAGGGAGGAATCGATCATGATTCTTGACAAGAGAATTCTTAACACAAGTGAAGCAGCTTATTTACTCGGTATAAGCGATCGCGGTGTCTATCAGCTCATCCATTCTGGCAAACTCTGTGCCTACAAGGATGAAAACCACTATGCCTGGCATATTCCCGAGGAATCCTTGAAACATTACATGGATGCACGCCTAACAGAAATGAACCCGTCTACAGCTCCTAACCATTAAGTTATTATTCAACAACACTACAACATCTAAATAAAAATACTTAGGAAAGGTTGTATCATCATGAATAATGACTACACAGAATTGCTAACCGTAGAGGAGCTTTGTAATCTACTAAAAATAAGCCCTACTGCTGCCTACCGCCTCGTATCGTCCGGAGAACTAAAATGCTTCCGAATAGGACGTGTCTGGCGCATTCCACGGGAATGCGTCAACGAGTACATCAAAGAGCATAGTTTACATCACAACTAAAAAAATAGGGACTTGGCATTATGCTAAGTCCCTTCTTTATTCTTATCAGATTCTCAGATTCTATTTAATCAAACAAACCTAAAATTGAATCTTTTGCTCTGTTCATATTATGACTAGCATAATCAGACACGGTATCTCTAACACTAGCACCTTTTGAACGATTACAATGTTTGCACATACACTGCAAATTGTCCAACCCATCACCGCCACCATACTTTTGCGGTAGAATATGGTCAATATCAGCATCACCTTTTCTTAGTTTCCTGCCACAACGAACGCAAGTATACCAGCCATAATTCGACTTTGTATTGTTAAAGTAATTATCTCTGTACCCCATATTATCACTGCTCTCCATAACCACGATCTTTAAGTATCTGTGCAGCCATCATACGCTGAAGTTGCGTACCACCTCGTCTCCTATGCACATAATCAAACAATGTTTCATCATCATAGCATTCCATTTGATTACGAACATTTTGCATCTCTTCACCTTTCTTCGCTGCATAGTTCAAACCTTTTCCAAGAGTATCCCAAAATCCCATAAATATTATCCTCCTTATATAAAGAACCTATTCTATTTTAATAACACCCAGAATTTTCATCCTTGACAGGCGTTTGTGATCTGAGAAAATTGAGCAGCTTGTATAGCGATTCTATCTTTCGCCATATCAGCAAAAGCAATGCTTATAATAAAGCATTACTTAAGCGGTACTGCTGAAACATCATCTTTTTCTACTGTAAGTTTCCCATCTGCACTATATACAGCCTCTACCAAATGCCTGTCATCACTTTCTTTTCCATATACTTCTGATTTTGTACCATAAGAGAATTTCACCACATAAGCCACCCTACTCTGTTTTAATTCCTCAGATGTACAATCATCATAATTTTCCTTGCCATTAGGATACTGAACAAATGCACCTATATTGACAGATTTCGATTTGTCATCGCCTATTACAACCAATTTTCCTTTTTTATCTTTAACATACTGATCTACGCTATTTATGATATTTTGATATTTTTCATTATCAAGAATAGTTTCGGCAAAGGCTTTTCGGGAAATGCCCTTATCCTTATCATATAAATCGAACCACTTCCCAACTCGACCTCCATGTAAAGTAACTCGTACCAGAGAAACCTTGCCATCCTTTATTTTTATATCAAAACCATTCACTGCTCCTAAATGCTTATCCGGGGTAATATTCGGATTAGCTACTATAATGCTAGCAGTACTTTCCTTCCAGCTTAGAGAGTTAAAATCCACACCACAATCATCCAGGACTTTCACAACCCCCTTTAAAGCTTCCTCATTAAGAGAATATCTCTTTGCTAACGGAATCAGAAAATCTAATTTCTGTTTCTCTGTCCATTCGCTCGAGGACTTTGATGATTTAGCTGAAGTAGACACCTGTTTGTCCTGCTTGGCAGAACTTGAATTTTTGGCATTATCATCGCCACAACCGGCAACAACCATTGCCAACGCTACCCCTAGTGCAATAAAAGCTTTTTTCATAACCCCACTCCTAACTACAATAATTCACGTTGCAATAAAATAAGACACTATTTTACTCAACTTTCCCAGCATAAATTACAGAACAAACCTCCCGTGAACTCCTCCATCATTTTTCAATCATTTAATTCATTCCACCACATCTGCTTTTCCTGCTCATTGAATGTTACCAACATAGACATATCAATTTGTAATCCATCTGCAATATCCAGTAACAATGAAACAGATATATTATCATTGTACTTACCACGTTCAATACGGCTTAGAACACTTTTACTCACGCCAATCTTATTCGCTAGATCAACTTGGTGCATGCCCCGCAATGTACGATAATATGCAATCTTAGCGCCTATTTGCTTGAATATAATTGCTTTTCGAACATCCACGAGCTCACCTCCATCTCCTTTTTATTATCTCATATCTGGAATTCGAAAAAGTTTCTAGCCTTGAACACTAATAGCCTAAATACGAAACTTAGCAGCTTACACACGCCGTCCTTCAGATTTCACATCACATTGGCTCCTCTTAGTGTTAATCTACGACCATCCCGCTATCGGATAGCTCAGCATTTTGTGGTGCGCCCAAACTGGGCGCACCACAAAAGGGCTTCGAGATACGTCTCGAAGCCCTAGATATCTATATTTTTTGTATCAAGCTCTAATTGTCTGCATCAACTACATTTTAGTACAATCTGCGTCATCATCCTTTGCTTTCTTCGTTTTTCTGAGTATACGGTCCACAATATCAGGGGTACTACACCAATGATGATGGTGTCTCTCTACTTGTTCCCATCTTTCCTCAAACTCCTCCTCCCTTAAATCGTCTTTTCTTACACGTATGAACTTATCTACAATACTACTCACCCCAATCGCCTCCTTTACATATTACGCATACTCTTCCTTATAACTATCAAATTCCCATTGCCTGATACAGGCTCTCGTCAACCACCCGCCTATGCCGCTTCAACACTGGGCTATAGCCGGTCTTGTCATCAAAAAATCTCATATTATATGCCGACACGAAGGCCACCTCTGCCGTATTGGGTATCATTGGATCACCTTCCGCATGACTATAATCACGATTGATATCCCAATCCTGCCACTGTTCTCCCAATTTATAGGCTATGGACTTCCTGCCCCAATGGTAACGGAACCGCACGGTAAACACATCCCCAATGACATAGGGGCCACCAACGTAGGTGTCGTGCTGGCGCCAATAGTCATCAGAAAAGGTTACCGACACCAGATTTATGGCAATTTGGTAGTTGGGCGGTTCATACTGTTCCACCATCACGGATGTCCTATCAGCATACCGCCCTACTCCCATACCACCATCCACCAGTACAAGGTTTCCATTTTCCAGAGTCGCAGGATACGCACTGGCAAAGGCCGTTGTCATAAGCAGCACCATTGCCAGCGCGGTCAGCACAGCAGCTCTCATTAACGTATGCAAAGCAATCATCTCCCATCATCATACTGCTACTCCGTTAAATTCGCCACTGTACCTATGCAATCCTCTCCCACAACGTAACAATCTTTACCAGCGATCATCCATCTCATAACCGTACTGCTTTATCTCCGACATCCCTACTCGCCTTAGTATATCACTGATAGCCTCTTTCAATTCATACAATCGTCTTTTCGGCAAATCAAACCGCTCTCCCGTTTCAAAGTCAATATTGTTGGCAATGATATGCAGATGCGGGTATGCACCGTCGAAGTGTACAGCAGAAACCACTTGAAATTGTCCATAAAATCCAGCTATAAGCATAGCAATTCTCTGGCTAACTTCATAAAACTCCTTCAACGATACGACATCAAAATCGTCCGCCTCCGGGCTTAATACGTAATGGTAATGCGTCTTTCCCCTATTCTGGTTATAAGCATCCTTAACATACATCATCTGCTCGAATGGTGCTGTGCCTGAAACATTAACCGCGTATATGTATGATGTCCGCGTAGCTTCCACCCTGCGAATATACGTTAGTCTGTCCTGTAAATGTGCTGTACTTTCATGGGTATAGTTTACAACCTTAAAAATCGACAATTTCATCCATCTCCTTCGCCGCTTTCTCCTCTACCCTAGTTACAACAAGCCTTTTCCCTTCTATCTGCGCTTCCATCTCTGCCAATTTTACAGGGATTGGTTTATCCATAGGAGCATTATATTGGATTTCACTTTTAAGTGCTTCGATATCACTTTTTACCGCATCAATTTCATCCAATACAAACTGACACTTCTTGTTTACTGATTCTTGTATTCTAGGCAATTGCCGTATAACTTCAGCAGCATCATATCTGATTACTACATTCCCATCTGCATTTATAAGCCTCCTCATCAACTCGCTCTTACTTACGCCAGCCTTAGCTGCCTTGTCCTCTAATTTCCTATACTCAGTCTCAGACAATTTGACATTAAACTTACGTACATTACCTTCCATTTTCATGAAAAATCCTCCTTAAAATTGTACTTACATTCCCTATCTTGAAGATAACCCCATCCCCATATTCCTATAGTTCCCTTCTATTAACATCACCTCCCTTCATAGGGTATAGCCTATAAACATGTACCTTAACCTTCCTATATGTCCCTAACAGTTTACTCATATGCAGGTATCCATCATTACCTAAGGTAACTATCAGTATATTATTCATATGTTAGTGTATTGTATAAAATTATTACCTTTTAAGAAGATATACCATTATCCATCACCATATGGTTCATACCATGCTTGTTAATACGCATACTCTTAAAGCATTTCGATAAGATGCTTGCTGTCTCTCTCCTTTGCTTGTCTAACGAATGTAAATAGATAGCCGTAGTTCTAATGTCCGTATGCCCTAGCATTGCCTTTACCGTTGTCAACGTTGCTCCATTATTCAAAGCATACGTTGCTGCCATATGCCTTAGGGAGTGTACTGTGATATGGGGCAGATTGTGTTTTTTGCACATCCCCTTAAGCCAGATGTATAAGCAATTAGGCGTTACAGGACACACCTTACCGTTCCGAAGCTTCGAGGCCAGAAACACGTATCCATGTTCATTCCCCAGCCTATGCTCCAAGAGATATTCTATTTGCATTTCCCTATGTTTCCTCAAAAGTTCCATCACATAATCATCTACGTAAACCACCCTGTTTGACTCTCTTGTCTTGGTTTCCGAAATCTCTGCATTTTTGCTGTTGATGTACTTATAGGCCTTGTTGATGCTTATCGCATTATTCTTCCAATCAACGTCTTCCCAAGTCAATGCGCTGAACTCCTCACGCCGGGCTCCACTGGATAAAGCCAAGTAGAACATTGCCTTATGCTTTACATTGATGGCTGTATCCGGCAGGTATTCCAAGATAGTTAAGAAGCGTTGCAAATCGTCCTCCTCCCAGATAGGATGCTGATGATAATCCGGTTTGGGTTTCAAGCGGCTTGGAATATCATCACAGGGATTCTTCCTGAGCATATGCCACTCGACTGCCTTAGACAGGATATGGTTCAGCAGCTTATAGTGCTTGTGTATGGTTGTGGCCGATAACGGCACCATTTTATCAGAATGCCTCTTCCTGTCTTTTATGCGAATCCTTTGTAAACCATCCATAAAATCTAGGATATCCTGCGTAGTAATCTTAGCCAGGGGTACCCCCTTGAACACATCCAGAATCCTGTCATTTAAGATTTGCAGGTGCGTAATTCTAGTGGTTAAGGCCAAATTAGCGTTATGCTTTTCATTCCAAATCTGTGCGAAGTCTCCGAAGGTCATATCCACATTATTCTCCTCATCCCTTTGGATGATTTCATAATAGAACTTGTCCAATGCCTGCTTGGCTGCTCTTTTGGACGTGGCAACGATCCGTTTAGTCTTGCGCTTCTGCCTCCCATTGCAATACCCACAAGATACTCTAAGTTCCCAAGTGTTTCCGCCTCTATTAATAACTGAACCTTCCATTGTACTTACCTCCATAAAAAAAGAGCCCCATTCGCTTCTGAATGAGGCTCAGCACCGCTACTTCTCACATATTGAATTTTGCCTTTGCATACGCAGGCCTGCTGAAATTGAGCTCAGCCCATTTCTCCAGTTCTGCCTTTCTATACAAGTATGACTTTCCCATCTTCATGGCAGGTAACACACCGGTCCTTGTAAGACGTAATACCTTGTGATAACTGCACTCCCCATTAAAGAATTTCTCCGCTACTTCCTTTGCTGTCATAAACTCTGCATTCATAATGATGCCTCCTTGAATTTGGATTTATCATCATGTATAGTCAGTTTTAAATTTTGATATTTGTCTATGTATATAGGCACATAATTGTAGTTATTTGTATATATGAACTTTGATATCCATTGTGGTATCTCAAAACCGTATTGGACTCACACTTAATATCAGTATGAAAAAATTTTTACTATTACTGAGGTCTTATATATAGCTGCCGTAGCGAATATGTTGCGTAGCACATAGCTTGATAAAATTTATCATTTACAAGAACGCAAGCCAATGGCCTCCCCCCTTATTCTAAAAGCCTAGCAGCAATATAGAAGGCCCCTAGTTTAGATTGCGACAATCATATTCACGTCTCTTCTGCTACGTTGCTACGATACTATATATTGTGCTATGACCATGTAGCAAACTATATGTAGTCTGACTATGGATAAATATGATTTCCTTGCTTCCCCTTACAAATAATGCTAAAATTAGCGTATAAACTAGGCTTATGCGCAATATGATTTGGTTGTAGGAGGAAAATTTCTATGGAACACAATCGACCTACTCTCCAGAATGAAGCTGACAGCACAGATTATTCTATCCAATCCAAAAATCAGTTTGATTTCTCAAAAGTAAACAAGGATGATTATTTAACCAAACCAAATAAGGAACAGTTACATCGTTACGAAATGTCAGAACACGCCTTATTAGATATTAGTAGGATCTTATCGCCGGTAAAAAAACATCACGATAAACAAGAAACCATATCTGCAAAAGAAAGAAAATTAGCAGAAAGTCGTCAAATTATTCATGATTTTTTACGTAATAAATGTCCCATAAAGAGTTGTTCCTATAGAAATGAATTTCCATGTGAAAGCATACATGAATATTGCATATATAAATATATTAATTTTTATAAAGCAATGTTATTCAAGTTCGATGACAACCTATTTTTTAAATCTATGCAAAACAATTGGAATTTTGATTTGGTTTGTGATGCTAATACCCCTTATGACTCGGAAAAATTTGGTGATTTACATGTACTCAAATCTATTTATTACCTAATAAAAATCGACAATATATACCCACTATCAAAGGGGGAAATATGCTATGGAGAAATAATTGATGCAATTCATCAAAACATTACACAATACATAATTTCTAAGTCTGACAATTTCATTTTCAGCCAAGCTAATAAGAACACAAAATTGTTTTTTGAAAGCAAACAATGTATTGCAAAGAATTTTATCAATACATATTTCCCCATGAGTGAACAGGGCTATATTCTTTCCATTAATACAATTTCAGGTTTATATAAAAATGCAGCTCGTAACTCAAGATTTGGCTCAAACAGAGACAAAAAATATGAAAGACTATATTCTTATTTAGACACCATATGCGCTAGTAATAAATCTTTACTGGATGCCTTTGCTGTTTTATTGGCTAAAATCTATTGCGGTCGTGCTTTTGTTTCATGTATTGACAAATCCAAACATCACTGCACGTTAATTATCACTCGTAATACTGAATTTATAAAGAATTTTTTTAACGACATTATAGCAATCGCCCCAACTAATTCATTGAATAAAGAACAATATGACCTAGAAAACAAAATCCATTTTACTAAATATACTTGTCGCGAATTAGCCAATGAAGAAAATCTTTCCGAGCTAATATATTACAAACTTATTGGCAATATAGCAAACATAGACGATTCCACTTTTGATTACGACGCTACTGTTTTGAAAAAGATTATATCAGGAGATTTATTAACTCAAAATGATGATGTTGTAGAAAATCTATATTATCGTAGTAACTGTCACTATGTGTTCATACGTCCATCCTTGGATGATTCTTTTGTTAAGGATTTATTGCCGATTAGCGATGTAATTGACTTGTCAGAATCAGATTTGGACCGTCCATATGACACGCAACTAGCCTTTTACGAACGTTTCTTTATGGTAACCACGTTTGTAGAGTACGGAATTGAATTGATGAACACCGGAGAAAGAGAAGTCAAAGTATATGATCCTGAATTTTATTTAAAGGAATTTACAGGAAGATATGTAACCAGTTCCGATAATGATGAAGATTTTATTTATCAAAAAAGTAGCAAAGACGAGCAAGGACCTGGCCTATATGATTTTTTTACCACATTCCTTGATGCGTATGGCTATAATAGCACCATAAAAATCAATAATTTTAAAAAATTTATTACCACAAAATATAATACAGAATGTAAGAGAGCCCCTGGTCATGATACCCGCTCTGCGTTCTTCAACATAATATTCGACGAAGAAAAATTTAATTCAGATATGAAGGAACTTAACAACCCGTCAAATAATCCCCATAAAGATACATCCAGTGATTTTATGAACTGCCTCACCAATCTAATCCAACAACACCACGACAAGCTGCTCCAAAACGGTTCATGATGTATCGTTTTTCCCGAAAAAATTACCGACCTCTATTCAGAGGTCGGTAATTCTCCATTCAAACAATCATAGAGCAAATCCATTTGCTCTAGCTATATCCAGCACCTTTTCCTCAGAAATCTCCAAAGCATCTGCGATTGCCTCAGGAGACTTATGCTTCTTTAGCTTCGACAAGACCAATTGAGTCAGCATTTGCGTCTGCCCCAATACGATTCCTTCAGCGCGTCCTTCAAGACGCCCCTCATTACGCCCTTTATTCAAAATATCTTTTGCTTCATAATCCAAAATTTTGCCGCCCATGATATCTTCCACTCCTTCCACGATTTTCTTCTTGTCTATAGCCAGATGGCGAACGACCTTCTTACCCATGTCAATAATCGCCTGACGGGTAAAGGCATCCAATTCGCCTGCTTCCTGTAGCTGTTCCAGTTTTCTTACTATCTGGCGATACTCATTCAAAAGCACCGCTAACTTGCCCTCATCCGCTTCATACTCTTCAAATCGCTTCTCATGGGTAAATATATAGAACGGAATGAGGAAATACAACTTTTTGTCAAAGATTTCATCAATGGTATACCGCTTGTCCTTCATTACCTGTATACCATACTCCACCGTACCTCCCGGCGTTACCATGCGTATGGTCATCTCATCCGATGTTTCTTCAGTATGCCTTAAAAATAGCACCGCTGCATGCGGGAAGGTCACAGTCAGGACGTTTCCCTCTTTTTCCCCTCCAGCCAGTGCCAACTGTGCACCATATTTAAATATACGCACCAGCATACTGTTATCCGGAGTAGATTGCGTTTCCACATGATAGGTCTTCTTCTCTCCCTTTTCGTCGATGACAACAATAAAGGAGTCTGTAACCCGCTTATCTTCATTGCCATCCTGCTGTTTGAGGAAATGTTCATTCTGGAGCAGAACAATCCGTTCCCTGCCTGTATAATGCTCATGAAAGCATTCATTGAACATTGGCAGCAATAGCGGACTGCAATCTGTTACCATCGTGCGAAACACATCATCATAGGGGGGGACTGTATTCTATAACCATAAATCTCTATCTGCCTTTCCGACCAACTGCGCAGCAGTGGCCGCTTACAAACGCATACATATCTTTGCCCTTATTTTAGCACAAGGAACAGCTTTTTTCGGCAATAAAATTCTTCAGTATCGATTTTGTAAAATTGTTTTATAGAACTATACAACACCGAAAATTAAGCCTTCACTCTACAGGAGATAGTCTTCACTATCGGCTTTCTGCACCTTATTTGCACCTTATTGCGGGTAAAACGACCGTAAATAACTGCAAATAACTGCAAATATATTTCGATGCAACAGAAAATAAAAATGCCGTCACCCCTTGATTTATAAGGGGTGACAGGCTATAATAAATCTGCCATGATTGGGAAGTGAAATATCAGCCTAGACTTCCCAAGCTAGAGAGGTGGGTTCGATTCCCATTACCCGCTCCAGATGAATATCAAGCTACATGGTTTCCATGTAGCTTTTTTACTTACTTGGAGGTTTTCATCATGTATGCTGCACGTTCTTTCCGCCCCCTGCTTGCCCTTTGCGGTCTGGCAGCTGTCCTGTCGTCCCAGCCCATGCCCGCCCAAGCGGCCTCGCCAGCGGCAGTTGCTGCCCAAACGCCGGTCAGCAACCGGACCTTGGCCAACCGTCCTGACTTCGCCGCGCAAATGCCCGGCGAGATCAATCCCAAAGCCATCCGTGAGGTACACTGGAAAACCAAGCCCCTCTATGATGTCCCGCTTATGAATGCCGACATCAATCCATCCACCATCACCATCCTCGGGCCAGCCGAAGCCACACAGGAGCAGATGATCGCCTTCATCAAGAAGCACAATGCACACCCGAAACTCAACTGCACCGTAGAAGACATTGTGAACTTCTACTACCAAGAAGCCGGCCGCGAGGGCATACGTCCCGACGTCGCCCTCTGCCAGGCACTCAAGGAAACAGGCTTCTTCAACTATGGTGGCGATGTCGCACCGAACCAGAACAACTTCTGCGGTCTTGGTGCCCTCGGCAACTACCACGAACCAGGACACAGCTTTGCCACACCGCAGCTGGGCGTGCGCGCCCACATCCAGCACCTGCTGGCCTACGCCCGCGCCGCGCAGCCGAGCCTGCCGATTGTCGATCCGCGCTACTGGCATGTTGTGCGCAACCGTCCCGACCTCTGCGGCAAAGTGACGAAATGGACAGGACTCAACGGCACCTGGGCTGTTCCCGGCAAGACGTATGGGCAGGATATCCTGCGTCTCTGGCAGCAGGCTCAGGCCCCCGATGCATCCGAGGCGTCACTCCATGCGGCCAACAACAAGATCAAGAAGGCACCAGACGAAGCATCCGCCTACACCTATCGCGGCATCGTCCTCTACAATCGCCATGACTATCAGGCAGCACTGGCAGATTTTTCCCAAGCACTCCGTTTCGCCCCCAACGCGGGCGACGGCTATTACAACCACGCCTTGGCAGCCACCAAGCTTGGCGATACAAAAACGGCGCAAAAAGATTATGATACCCTGCTGAAAATCTCCCCCAAGCTCACACAGGCCTGGTACAACCGCGGACATCTGCGCTTCGAGAAAAAAGACTATGACGGCGCGATTGCAGATATGATGCAGCTGCTGATGCTCGAAGACCACTCGGCCTTTGCCCGCAATCTCATTGGCGTCGCCCATATCCAGCAGAAGAAATATGCGACAGCTTGGACTGACTTTGCCGCAGCAGCCGCCATCAATTCAGCCGACATGAACATCCTGGCCAACCAGTTCATCATGGAGGCCTGCCTCAAACAGAAATAAGCATCCTGCTATAAGAAAAAGAAGCTCTGAAGAGCATGCGCAATACATGCTGCTTCAGAGCTTCTTTTTATGCCTTATCTGCGTTTTCATTCATGGCAGGGCTGGCAGTGCCACATCAATGCGCGACAGCCAGTACACCCGCTCGCCATCGGCATGCGCCAGCTTATACACCCAAGGATTGGATGTCGGCACGATCGTATAATCATCAGGAATCCCCATTCTTACCGTCATACCATACGAAGCTTCCTGCTGCTTGCGGACTTCTTCTTGAGCCAGCGACTCCCAGGTATAGCCATCGCTGTCACCCGTATGGACAATCTGCGCCAGACCGCCCCGCTCCACCATATGCGTATCATACAGCGTCGCACTTGGCGGCAACTCGGATACCAGCTTGATATTCCGCGGCACCGACGAGACCTGCACCAGGATGACCTTATCACGATATATCGTGCCATCCCCGCCAGTTATGGCTGTATGCCGGGGAACAAACGCTACGATATCCACGTAATCACCATCAAGGGAGCCCTTGACCCACAGATACTTTGTGAAGTCCTGCAAGACCGAAGCTGCCTCCACCGGCGCATTGCGCTGCATCGTGTTTTCAAAATCCTGGCGATCCCTATCCGAACGCCACCACGAATCGCCGCGCGACAGGTCATAAGCCTTGATCTTGCCAGTCTGCAAGGCCTCACGGATCGTATTGTCCGCATCAGCGAACTGTTCCTGCACCTTAGCCACGGCTGCCTTTTCCTTGGCCACTGCTGCTTTCTGGCGGCAGTCATGATACATCTGCTTGACCTCGTCCGTGCCATAACGGCTCGAGGATGCCGCCCGCAGGTCCGCCTCTGCCTCCGCAAACTGGCCACGACGGTAGCGGCAGACGCCGCGCACATACTCAGCCATGCCCATCATGCCAGGCAGCAGCAGATCGCTGGCGCTGCGGTTGTAGATGGATGTATTGGCATCACGCTCCGCCTGCTCATAATCCCCCAGCAGGAACCGGCAATATGCCCGCCCCGCATATCCGCCCAACCGCTCATTGATATGGATGGCCTTGGTATAAAGCGTGATAGCCTGCTCATAGTCGCCGGCCGCCCGCAGCTGATTGGCCTGCTCCAAAAACTGTACCGCGCGTTTATTGTCTTCCGGCGTTACCTTGCGATACACTTTCTGATTCGCCTGTGCGATAGGCAAATCCACCGCAACAGACAATGGGGCCGCCAACAGTACGACAGCCAGGACGCTGCAAAGCAATTTTCTCATACAATGCCGCCTTACTGCAACCGCGCTGCGTACTCAGCCGGAATATCTTTTGCCCCTGGTCTAGCTTCATGATACGCTCTGTATTCCATCAGCGCACTGTCTTCAGCACCCTGCGCATGGAATATATCCCCCGCCAGCTTATAGGCATACGTATTGGCAGCCGGCGACTGCAGCGCCTTATTGCAATCATTCAAAGCACTATCCAGATTGCCCATATCCTTATAAATGATGGCACGCGCTACATAGCTCGAACCAAGATTCGGATCCATGGCGATGGCCTCATTAGCCAGCTGCAATGCCGCATCGAATTTACCCTGCTTGCCCATGACGGTTGCCAGGCCGCTCTTAGCTGACGGATTATTCGCATCCAGTTTAGCTGAACGCTGGAATTCTTTTTCAGCCAAGTCCGTCAAACCTAACTTCAGATACGTCCTACCATTGACTGCCTTGTCACCGGAGTCTTCCTTGCGATTTGCCTGTTTCTCGCGTAGTTCACGATTTTTTTGTTTGCGCTCCAACTCTTCCTTCATATACGTAACTCGGGCATTGTTCTTTACATCATTTCCATAAGCACGTTCTACCATGGCCTGGAATCTCTGCCCAAGACCCTTTTCATTTTTTAAAGCATTTTTCAATGGCACATAAACCGGATCATTTGTAAGAAAATCCACCGAGCCATCTGGCAGGGTCTTGAAATTCCAAGACGTAAAGAAACGATTGTCATGGAAGCCCTTGGCGATGCCGCCGGAAATCAAGTATGCCATCTCCTCAGCATCCTGCATACCGTCCGGCTCTGCCGTCAGCAGCAATTCCTTATCGAAGTAGATATCGTTGACATTCTTGACCTCAGTATGGCCAATGCCGTAATTATGCAGCAGCTCAGCCATATCTTTAAGGCGCTTGCGCGTATCCGGATGATCATCCGGATTAAAGAAATCCGCTACCTGACTATGATGCTCCGTATAATAGCTCATGCGCGCCATCATCGCAGCAGCTCCACCAGGATTAAATCCAGCTGATGCCATAACAAAGAAGCCATTACGATCAGCGTCTTTTTCATCAGGAAGGTTAATATTCTTAACCGATAAGAACCTAATCGTCGTCTCTGACAAATCAGATAAACTTGTTCCCACACCAAAATTCGAAGAATTCAATGCTGCACTAGCCATACTGGATACAGACTTCGCCCACGCAGTCTTCGCAACACTATTCGCAATATGCTGATTAAAACCATGTGTCATTTCATGCCCCAGCACAGCCGCCAGCATATCTCTGTTATACCCACATTTATCTACAATGCCATCATAAACCGTAACGAAGTCCGCACAATTACAACTTGCATTGAATTCATCATTTGCAACTACCTTCCAGCGAAACGGAAGCGAATTATTGCGCAATACGTAATCTCCATTATCCACTAACTGTTTCATAATACCATCGATTAACGTCACTGCACGTGAATCAACCGAACGATTTGCTGTCGCCTGCCGCTCCGCCATAGTATTGCTAGTATTCTGTACCACAGGATTATCACCAGCATTAAGATAATTTGATCTGATAGCATCCGCTTCTACCGCAGTATTGATTACCCCCGTAAAAACATCCATCCATCCAAAAGCCTCAGCTCTCGGCATAGCAACTGGTGCTACAGCCAAAAGTCCCGCTGCAAGGACTGCTGCCAGCGCCTTTTTCTTCATCTTCTTCTGTACGATTTTCCGTCCTTGATTCATAATTTCCTCCCGAACAATCTCAAAACAAATTATTTCCGGTAAATATCTCCTATGGCAGAGACATCTAATCCGATTATAATCTTCTTTCTAGGAAATTACAATATACAGTTTCTCTATTTTTTACAACTTGTCACTGCTACACACTATCCAGCCAAAATCTGAAACAGTCAACCAATCCCTATAGCCAGCATTGAACACACCCGCATTTCGTGTTAGGCTAAAATTGACAATACGATAGAAGGAGTGGCTCAGATGAATTTTCTCGGATTTGATGTAGGCGGCAGCAGCATAAAGTATGCCGTGATTGACGAAACTGGCAACTTCCAGCAAAAAGGTTCAACCCCGACCCCCAAAACCCTGCCGGAGTTCTACGACAAACTGCAATCCGTCAAAGACACCATGGCGGGCCAATACACACTGAGCGGTGCCGGCTTCAGCCTGCCCGGGGCTGTCGACGATAAGGATGGCATCATCGGCGGCAGCAGTGCTCTGCCCTATATCCACGATTTCCCGATCCGCGACGCCCTGGCCGCTATGCTCAAATTGCCCATCGCCATGGAGAATGATGCCAACTGCGCCGCTCTCGGCGAGGTTTGGACCGGCGCAGGCCGCGACTATCAGGACGTCGCCTTCTTCGTACTCGGTACCGGCGTCGGCGGAGCCCTCGTCCATAACAAGGAAATCATCCATGGTGCCCACCTGCATGGCGGCGAATTCGGCTACATCTATGTAAACGAGCGCCAAGATATCCTCAGTGAGAGCGGCTGCTCCGGCGCGCTTGTCCGTCAGATTGCCAAGGCTCGCAATATCCCCAGCGACGAACTGGACGGCCGCATCATCTTCCAGATGGCTGAAGAAGGCGACAACGAGGCCCGCCGCTATATCGACGATATGTATGCGCATCTGGCCCGGGCCATCTACGATATCCAGTACATCTTCGATCCCGAGGCCTTCCTGATCGGCGGTGCCATAAGCGCCCGTGCCGATCTGATTCCCGGCATTGAGCAGCATATCGACCGCATCATCCACAATGCCCGCGTCGCCCGCATCCGCCCGACCATCATCGCCTGCCAGCACGGCAACGATGCCAACTTGCTCGGTGCAGTTGCCAATCTGAAACAGAAACTCCAGCGCTGAAACAGAACACCGCCCCTGACAGGACCTATCTCCTGCCAGGGGCGGTGTTTTTATCGTTATTGCGCCAGGCCTAGATCGGCCATGACCTTCTGTATCTTTTCCGTATCGATGGGTTTGGATGCATAGGCGTCGCAGCCGAGCTTGAACGCCTGATCGATTACATTCACATCAGCGATGGCCGTCATGATGATGACCCTCATCCGCTCAGCAGCAGGAACATGATACTGCTCCTCCAGCCTGCGGACAATTTCAAGCACCTTGAGCCCATCGACCTTCGGCAGCATGAGATCCAGGCAGAGCAAGCCGTACGGTTCATGCATTTTCATGGACTCAAGGACATTGTCGATTGCTTCCATGCCATCAGCCGCTGAATCACAGTCGCCATAGACCTTCATGAATCCTTCAAGGAAATCACGGCTAAGCCGGTCATCCTCTGCCAGCAGAATCTTCATGCCTCTCCCTCCACCTCGTTGCAGCTTGCGCCTCTTTCTTCTCTAGCATACTACAAAAGCAACGTATTGTACAGGAAATCCCCCCCTACCGCAGGCATAGCAGCTCCTAGCGGACAGGCCCCGTAGAATCGCGCGTGATAAGCACATTGTCGAGGGTGATGCGCTTGCTCTTGCCGCCCTTGATCTTTTCCGTCAGTAATGCCGCTGCATTGCTGCCCAGCTGGAACATATTCTGATCCATGGTTGTCAGCTTCGGCTCGATGAGCCGCGACAGCGAGATATTATCATAGCCCATGACCGATATATCTTCCGGTACCTTGAGCCCCAGACGCTTGCAGGCATTCAGCGCACCAACCGCCATGAGGTCATTGCAGCAGAAGATTGCCGTAGGCTTTGCCTGTGGGATGATTTCCAACAGACGCGCCATCGTCGAGTCGACAGTCTCCACACCGTTGCCTTCGCCGATATTCACGATCAGCTGCTCTTCGAGCCGTTTGTTCTCTGCCATATGCTGGCGATACGACTCCTCCTTGATGGCGTACGAGTCCGAGTTCGCACCGCGCACGAACAGGATGCGCTGATGGCCCAGTCCCTCCAGATATTCAAGCGCCTGCCGTGAGCCGAGCTTCTCATCGTTGCCCACATAGGATACATTCGGGATGCGATGATAACCATTGATGAATACCAAGGGGATCCGTTTGACGAGATCTGCGTAAAAGCTTTCCTTGATGTCGGCCGTATTCGGGCTGATGACGATGATGCCCGAAACGTTGCGGGAAACGAGTGCATTGATGCAGTTCATCTCCTGCTGGGGATCGTTCTTTGCACAGTTCAGCAACAAGGAAAGGCCATCCTTGCGGACGGTCTCCTCGATGCCATCGATGACTTCGGCAAAGAACATATTGTATAAACCGGGGACGACGACGCCAATGGTCGATGACCGGCGCGTATTGAGTTCACGCGCCTGCACATTGGGAACATAGTGCAGCGTCTCAATGGCCGTCTGCACGCGCTCGCGCGTCTCCACCTTGACGGGATAGTTGCCATTGACTACGCGCGAAACGGTAGCCACCGACACCCCGGCCATCTTAGCCACGTCAACGATCGTCGCATTTTTCCTATCTTCCATGGATGACTCCCTGCTTTCTCTGTTACTTTGCCGAAACAGCTGCCCTGCTCAATCCAGGCTGGCTACAAAGCGGTCAAAAGCGGCCATGCCTTCATCGTCGCGCTTGTAGACACCCGCATGCATCAACACCGTCTTGAACACCTGGCCGATCTCCTCCTGGAGGATGCTCTCAACCTGTCCGGCCGTGACCTGCGGATATTTAGCCGCCAGCATCTTATACCACTCGCTGTGCTTGGCAATGGCTTCAATCCCCGCGATGTCCGGCGTTCCTTTGACGAGCTCTTCTCCCACGCGGCGCATCTCTTCCTTCAGGCGGGCTGGCAATACCGCCAGTCCCATGACCTCGATGAGGCCGATGTTTTCCTTCTTGATATGATGCACTTCCGCATGGGGATGGAAAATCCCCAGCGGATGCTCCGCGCTCGTGCGATTGTTGCGCAGCACAAGGTCAAGCTCATACAGGCTGCCACGGCGGCGCGCGATCGGCGTGATCGTATTGTGGGGCTCACCATCACTCTCAGCCAGGATGCCAACACTCGCATCGCTGTAGGCGCGCCAAGCCGCAAGGATCTTCTCAGCCAATCCGGCCAGAGCCTCACGGTCCTCGCCCGTCAGCCGCAGCGTCGACATCGGCCACTTGACGCGGCCCACTTGGATGCCTGGATACTCCTTGAACACATAGCTCTTCTCGATGGGTGCCTTGGCCATCGCAAAGGTATAGCGGCCCCCTTGATAGTGATCATGGGACAGGATAGATCCGCCGACGATTGGCAGGTCAGCATTCGAGCCGAGGAAATAATGCGGGAAGATCGTGACGAAATCCAGCAGGTTCTCAAAGCTCTTGCGCGACACCTTCATCGGGATATGCTTGCGGTTCAGCACGATGCAATGCTCATTGTAATAGGTATAGGGCGAGTATTGCAGGAACCAGCGGTGCCCTGCCAGCCGCAGCGGGATCAGGCGATGCGTCTGCCGTGCCGGATGACCGGCATGACCCGCATAGCCCTCATTCTCGCGGCACAGCAGGCACTTCGGATATGAACCGGATTTGACGAGCTTGGCCTTGGCAATATCACGCGGATCTTTCTCAGGTTTCGACAGGTTGATCGTGATATCGAGATCACCATACTCCGTCGCTGTCTGCCAGACAACATTCTTGTCGATACGGTCCTTGCGGATGTAGTTCGAGGCAATGCTGAGCTTGTAGAAATTATCCGTCGCGGCCTTGGGGGCGCGCGCGTAATCGCTGTTGAAGCGGCGGATGACCTCTGACGGCCGCGGCATCACGCAGTCCATGAGGCGCGTGTCAAAAAGGTCGCGTTCATTGGCCGTATCCTCGATAAGGCCCTGTGCCACCGCATAAGCGAGCATATTCTGGAGGATTGGTGCAGCTGTTTCCAGCGTTTCACTGATTTCTTCTGGCACAAACTCCTCCACCTTCAATACGTCGAGCAGTCTGTTGGCCGTATAAAAAGTATCTTCTTCGTTCATAAGTCCGCGCTGCTTGGCAAAATGCAACAGGCGGTTGATTTCTGTATTGATTGACACTGTAATCTTCCTTTCGGCTGAAACTTCCTTTGTTTATTTCTCGTAGCCGTCCGGGTGTTTCTGATGCCAGTTCCAGGCCGTACCGATGACCTGCTCGACATCCGTGTAGCGCGGGTTCCAGCCAAGGATCTTGCGTGCCTTCTCGCTTGACGCGATCAGCTGGGCCGGATCGCCAGCACGGCGCTTGCCCATCTCGACCTTGATATCCTTGCCCGTAGCTTTCTTGGCCGCCTCAATCATCTCCTTGACCGAGAAGCCTTTGCCGTTGCCGAGATTGAAGATATTGCTCTCGCCACCCTTGCGCAGATACTCCAGCGCCAGCACATGGGCATCAGCCAGGTCGATGACATGGATATAGTCGCGCAGGCAAGTGCCGTCCGGCGTCGCATAATCATCGCCGAATACCGTGATATGGTCGCGCTTGCCCAGCGGCACCTGCAGGATGAGCGGGATAAGATGCGTCTCCGGATGATGATCCTCGCCAATCGAGCCATCATCGAGGGCACCGGCCGCATTGAAATAGCGCAGCGACACATAGCGGATGCCATCGGCACGGCTGACCCACTTCATCATCTTCTCCATCGTGCGCTTCGTCTCGCCATAGGTATTCGTCGGATTCGTCTCATCGTCTTCCATGATGGGCACGCGCTTCGGCTCACCGTAAACTGCCGCCGTCGAGGAAAAGACGATCTTGTCCACACCATGACGTACCATCGCCTCCAGCAGCACCTGCATGCCATAGACGTTGTTGTTGAAGTATTTGAGCGGTTTTTCCATGCTCTCGCCAACCAACGAGTTCGCGGCAAAATGAATGACCGCCTCAATCTTATTCTCCGTGAAGATCCTATCGAGGACAGCGGCATCGCGGATATCCCCTTCGTAGAACTTAGCCTTGGGGTTCAGCGCATCGCGATGGCCCGACTGCAGATTATCGACGATGACGACATCCTCGCCTTTGCCCACCAGCTGGTGCACCGCATGCGAACCGATATAGCCGGCTCCGCCGCAAACAAGAATAGACATAATGGAAACTCCCTTTCTATCCGTAAATAATCAAAACAGAAATCGCTTTCTATTTTATCATGTTTTCTATGCGTTTTCTACGCTGCTTTTCTATCTCCCTCAGCCGAGACGATGCGTACCATCCGCAATGCTGGCCACATAGAAGCTCGGTGCATAGCCGATGATTTCCGTATAGGCCTTGCCGATATTTTCCTTGAAAGCTGGTATTGCATCGTTGCGTACCAGGCTGACCGTGCAGCCACCAAAGCCAGCCCCCGTCATGCGCGAGCCGATGACGCCATCCTGTGCCCAGGCAAGCTCCGCCAGCGTGTCGAGGTTCTTGCCCGTGACATCGTAGTCATCGCGCAGCGAGAAATGCGATGCATCCATGAGCTTGCCGAAGCGCTCGACATCATCCTGTTCCAGTGCCGCCACAGCCTCAAGCGTGCGATTGTTCTCATAGACGGCATGGCGGGCACGCTGGCGCTCCAACGGCTCAGCGATATGCCCAGCCAGCTTGTTGAATTCCTCATTGGACAGCTCACCGAGGGCTGTAAGCTCCGGCTTCACTTCCTTAAGCTCATTGAGTGCATGCTCGCACTGGGCACGGCGGACGTTATAGGCGCTCGATGCCAGGCTGTGCGGCTTGTTTGTATTCGTGATGACGATGCTCGCATCCTTGAGCGAGATCTTGCTGTAACGATACGAAAGCGTATTGCAGTCCAGCAGGATGGCGCAGTCTTTCTTGCCCATGCCGACAGCGAACTGATCCATGATGCCGCAATTGACACCAACAAATACATTCTCCGCCTTCTGGGAGAGCTTGACCATATCGACCATATCGAGGCCGAAGCCAAAGGCATCGTTGAGGATGACTGCCGTCAGCACTTCGATCGAGGCCGAAGATGACAAGCCCGAACCGCCCGGCAAGGTGCCATTGATGACAATATCGAAGCCGTGGCTGCAAGCATGGCCAGCTTGCTCAAACACGCTGACTACGCCCATCGGATAGTTGGCCCAATCTTTGGCCTTATCGTATGCAAGCCCCGTCATCGAGAACTCGATGACCCCCTTATCGGCAAGATTCATGGAGTAGACGCGCGTCTTACCATCGTCGCGGTCAGCGACCAGCGCATACGTACCAAGGGAAATCGCACACGGAAAAACATGGCCGCCATTGTAGTCGGTATGCTCGCCAATCAGGTTGACACGGCCCGGCGAAAAATAGCTCCGCGTCGTCTTATCGCCGAATTTTTCCGTAAAAACCGCTTTCATTTCCTTCAAGATTTCCTGCTCCATTTTCTTTTCCTCCCCATAATCAAGTAAACGTTTTCATGTTTCCCCAAAAACATGGTGCAAACCGACATCTCATCGCATTTGCACCGCATTTTGTTTTGTTGCTTATAGTTTACCGCTAACCGCTGCGAAAGTCAAGAAATTTGTAAACGTTTTCTAAAAACAAGAAAAACAAGCGCCCGCCAGCATAGCCAGCAAGCGCTTATCCACGCAGTGAGTCTGTATCCCTGCTTATTCCTGTTCCGGATTGTTCAGCTTATTGAACAGCTCCTCAAACCGCTTGTTGATCTCCGCATGAGTATCCTTGGTGATCTGCGGCATATCGTCCTCGCCCATAGCGTCCTTCCAAGTGATACCTGCCTGACGGAAGCCTTCCTCGACAGCATCCTGCATGGCCTTGAGCTTATCCGGATCGCCGCCAGCAATCGACGTCGCCATATCCATGATACGTGTCGCCACACTGTCAACCGAGTAAGCACCACCATCAGCCACAGCCTTGGCTGCCTCTTCCGGCGTCGTGGCCACTTCTGGCAGAGCGAACTTGTCCGCACCGATCAATATACCATCGAAGTTCAGCTGTTCAACACCCTGATCCAGCCAGCCTTGCAGCTTGAGATTCTGCTCAGTCATCGTCTTGATCATGAGCTGATAGCTCTTCTGGATGCCTTCCTTGAGGATATCCACCTGTTCAGCCGTCATGCCCTTCGTTGCCCCCGAGGCCTTTTGCGCCGCCTCAGAGATATCGAGGCTATACGCCTCGGTTGTCGTAGTAGTTGTGGTCAGATTCTTCTCAGCATCCGTCGTTGTCGACGTTGTTGTTTTCTTGTAGCTCGCACTCAATGCAGCGGTCTGCTGGGAGAGCGAAGCAATGTTGTTGACATCCATGTTAGCTTCCTCCTTAATGTTTAACACGTACACTTACACATATCAGAGTAAAGTATTCCTATTTATATTATCCATGAAAAACATCGAAAAAGCAAGCAAAAAATCGCCCACTCCACTTGTATTCATCTATGGACATCATGAAAATCTGACCGAGTGGATGACCTTATATCCTTTGGCTTCGATTTTTTCTTTCAACGAGGCAACATCCGGGATATCCCCGCGAATGACGATCTCATAGCTGCCATCAGGCTGCTTGCAAGTCACCAGGCTGTCGATGGAGAGCCCATCAGCCGCGAAGACCCCCGAAAGCTCATTGACGACACCGACCTTGTTATCGGCCAGCACCGTAAGGCGCGTCTTGCCCCCTGTAAGCTCCATGACATCGACAAACGTCTTGAAGATATCGGTCTCAGTGATCACGCCAACGACCGCTCCGACCTGTGAGACCACCGGCAGACCACCGATCTTCTTGTCGTACATGATAAGGGCGGCCTCCTCGATGGTCGCATCCTCACTGACCGAGATGACATCCTTATTCATGATTTCCGCCACCTTCAGCTTGGCCAGCAGGGATTTTTCCTCATAGCGCGACAAGGTCGTCGCTGGCGACGGCGCCACGCGCATGAGATCCTTGTCGCTGAAGAAACCGACCAGCTTGCCGTCTTCCACCACCGGCAAGCGGCGGAAATTGCCCTTCTTCATCGCCAGCGCCGCATCATCAAGCGAGGTGTCCGGCGTCACCGTTACGGGATTCTTGGCCATGCGATTTGCAACAAACATATTGATATCCTCCATTTCCGCTTCCGAAGCAGGCTTCGGGATTTTCTGCATTGTTTATAGTAAAAGGATTCGCCAAAGTGCGGCGAATCCCTGCTTCTTTTTCTCTCGACACTCAGCCACCGAGATATGCTTTGCGGACATCCTCACTGGCCGCGAGTTTCTTCGCATCCCCTGCCAGCGTGATGCGCCCCGTCTCCAGCACATAGGCACGGTTGGCTATCGAAAGGGCCATATTCGCATTCTGCTCGACAAGCAGCACCGTCGTACCAGCCTTGTTGATATCGACGATGATATTGAATATTTCCTTGATGAGCAGCGGTGCCAAGCCCATCGACGGCTCATCCAGCAGCAGAAGACGCGGCCGACTCATAAGCGCGCGGCCCATCGCGAGCATCTGCTGCTCGCCGCCCGACAAGGTACCCGCAATCTGATCCTTGCGCTCCTCAAGGCGTGGGAACAGCTCAAAGACATGCTTGATATCGGCCTTGATGCCGGCCTTGTCCTTGCGCGTGAACGCCCCTAAGTCAAGGTTCTCCATGACCGACATCTCGGCAAAGATGCGGCGCCCCTCCGGCACCTGGCTGATCCCCGTGCGGACAATCTCATGGGCACGGATGCCAGCAATATCCTGCCCTTCAAATGTGATCGTACCCGTCTTCGGCTTGAGCAAGCCCGAGATCGTACGCAGTGTCGTCGACTTGCCAGCGCCGTTTGCTCCGATCAGCGTAACGATTTCGCCCTGGTTGACCTCAAGGCTGATTCCCTTGATGGCATGGATGGCACCATAATAGACGTTCACATCTTTCAATTCCAACATTTTGCCCATTATGCTTCGCCTCCCAGATATGCCCGGATAACCTCAGGATCGTTCTTGATATCGGCCGGAGTCCCCTGCGCGATAATCATACCATACTCAAGCACGTAGATGCGCTCGCAGATGCCCATGACAAGGCTCATATCGTGCTCGATGAGCAGGATTGTCAAACCAAACTCCTTGCGTATCCAGGCGATCATCTCCATGAGCTCCTTTGTCTCCTGCGGATTCATGCCGGCAGCCGGCTCATCGAGCAGCAGGAGCTTCGGCTTCGCAGCCAGCGCCCGCGCAATCTCCAGGCGGCGCTGGGCACCATACGGCAGGTTCTTGGCCAGCTCCTCAGCCTTGTCCTCAAGATGGAAGATCTTCAGCAGCTTCCGTGCCTCTTCCTCGATACGCTCCTCTTCCTTGAAATAACGTCCCATGCGGAACACCGACTCCAGCAGGCCGTATTTCACATGGAAATGGAACGCGATCTTGACATTCTCCAGCACCGAAAGCTCTGAGAACAGGCGGATGTTCTGGAACGTGCGCGCAATACCGCGCTGCGTGATCTGATAAGGCTTGAGCCCGACGATGCTCTTGCCATCGAACTTGATATCCCCCGTCGTCGGCTGATAGACGCCCGTGATCAGATTGAACGCCGTCGTCTTGCCGGCACCATTCGGGCCGATGAGTCCGATGAGCTCGCCTTTATTGATGTGGAAATTGAAATCCGAGACCGCCTTGAGGCCGCCAAAGACCTCAGACACATCCGTCGCTTTGAGTAATTCGTTGGCCATCAGTTACGGCCTCCTTTCTTGAATATTCTGCGGAAGATCCCCATGTTCGTGACCTCCATGTAGCCAAACAAGCCCTGCGGGCGATAGAACATCAGCAGGATCAGCGCCAGTGCATAGATGATCATGCGGAACTCGGGCCAGCTGGCCAAAGCTGCCGAAATGAACGTGACGACAAACGCACCAGCGATTGAGCCAGTAATCGATCCCAGACCGCCCATGACGACCATGATCAGATAGTTGAAGGACTGCATGAACGTGAACGAGTTCGGGCTGACAAGATAGAAGCAATGCGCAAACAAGCCGCCAGCCACACCAGCAAACGCAGCGCCGATCGTAAAGGCCATGACCTTGAACTTCGTCGTATTGACGCCCATCGATTCTGCAGCAATCTCATTTTCTCGGATAGCCAGGCAGGCACGGCCATGATTCGAGTTCACGAAATTCTTGATGAAGAACAGTGCGAACAGCATGAGGAAGAATACCCAGGCAAAATTCGTATGATGTGGAATGCCCTTGAAGCCAGCTGCGCCGCCGACATAGTCGATATTCATGATGACGACGCGGATAATCTCTCCGAGCCCCAGCGTCGCAATCGCCAGATAGTCACCGCGCAGGCGCAGTGTCGGAATGCCGATCAGAAAGCCCAAAAAACCTGCTGCTACACCACCGGCGAGCAATGCCACGGCAAAGGGCAGATGGAAATTCGTCGTCAGCACGATGCCGACATAAGCACCAACCGCCATGAACCCCGCATGGCCGAGCGAGAACTGTCCCGTATAACCGTTGATGAGGTTGAGGCTCACCGCCATGATAATATTGATGCCAACGATCAGCAGATTCAGCTGCCAGAACGAACTCAGCACGCGCCCCGTGATAAGCCCCTGCAAGACCGCGAACAGGACAATGGCGAAGCCCAGCATGATACAGTCATTCTTGCGTAAATATTTCATGAAGCTCCCCCCTCAGACCTTTTCTTTCGTATTCTTGCCGAAGATACCTGTCGGCTTGAACAAGAGCACCAGGATCAAGATGGCAAAAGCCGCGGCATCACGGAATGTCGACGAGACAAAGCCGGAAACAAACGCCTCGACAACACCGAGGATCAAGCCGCCGACCACAGCCCCCGGCAGGATGCCGATACCACCGAGAACAGCGGCAACGAAGGCCTTGAGGCCCGGCATGATGCCCATCAGCGGATCGATGGAGTTGTAGTAGACACCGACCAGCACACCAGCAACCGCTGCCAGTGACGAGCCGATGCCAAACGTGATTGAGATGATGCGATCCGAATCGATGCCCATGAGCTGCGCCGTCTCCGTATCAAACGAGGCGGCCCGCATGGCCTTGCCCGTCTTCGTCTTATGGACGACATACGTCAGGATGACCATCAGAATTGCCGTGATGCCAAGGATCAGCATCTGCTGTCCATTGATGACGATGCCGCCGATATTGATGGCCACATCGCCGAACATAGCTGGGAACGTGCGCGGCGTCGGCGAGACGAAATACATGCTCGTGTACTCGAGAAAGAACGAGACACCGATAGCCGTGATGAGCACCGAGATACGCGGCGCATGACGCAGCGGCTTATAAGCCAGCTTTTCCACCACCATGCCGAGGATGCCGGTGACAACGAATGAGATCAAAAGTGCGGGTACGATTGAAAGATGTGCCTGCGTAATCGCATAGAAACCGATATATGCGCCCACCATATAGATATCGCCATGAGCGAAGTTGATGAGCTTGATGATACCGTAGATCATCGTATAGCCTAACGCAATCAGCGCATAAATGCTGCCCAGCGATATGCCATTGACGAGCTGCTGCAGGACCTGGTGCGTAAATTCCATAATAGCCTCCTTGTCGCGTCCGTCCATGAAGGACAACCTGCGATAGTCTAAAGGGCCGCATCACTGCGGCCCCCTTGTCTGCCTTATTGGCTCAATCACTCAGCATCCGGCATGATCTTGGCAACCATGACGCGGTCGCCATTCTTGTTCTCCAGGATGACTGCCTGTTTGATTGGGTTGTGATTCTTGTCCATCGTGATGATGCCCGTACCGACCTTGAGGTCCTTGGTCTGCTCCAGAGCCTCGCGGATCTTCTCCGGATCATCGCTGCCTGCACGTTTGATGGCATCAACCAGCATCTTGCCGGCATCGTAGCCAAGTGCAGCGAATACGTTCGGCGCATGACCGTACTCTTTCGTGAACGCATCGATGAAGCCTTTAACTTCCGCATCCTTATCGGAATAATGCGTGCTGAAATACGTCTTGTTCAGCGCGTCAGCACCAGCGATATCGGCAACCTTCGAGTCATCCCAACCGTCCGTGCCGAGGAACGGCTGCGCGAAACCAAGCTCACGGGCCTGTTTTACGATTTTGCCGACCTCTTCATAGTAGGCCGGAACGAATACGACATCAGCATTGGCCGTCTTGAGCTTCGTCAGAGCGGCTTTGAAGTCCTGATCCTTGGCGAGGAAAGCCTCTTCCATAAGGACTTTGCCGCCAGCAGCCTCAAACTTCTCCTTGAAGACCTTGCCGAGGCTCTTGGAGTAGTCCGAACTGTTATCGACGTAGATGACAGCCGTCTTGGCTTTGAGCTGCTCAGCCGCGAATTTCGCCATGACCGAACCCTGCTGCGGGTCGATGAAGCAGCTGCGGAAGATGAACGGCTTGACCTTGCCATTTTCGACCGTTACATCCGGGCTCGTAGCATCCGGTGCGATGACCGGTACCTTGTTGTCCGTAGCGACCTGGGACTCAGCAATGACATTTGCCGTTACAGCCGGGCCAACGATGACTTTGACCTTGTCATCGGAGATGAGCTTCGTAGCGGCATTGACTGCCTCCGAAGCCTCTGATTTGTTATCTGCTTCAACGACTTTTATCTTCTTGCCGTTGATACCACCAGCTTCATTGATTTCCTTGATGGCGAGATTGAAGCCATCGAGCGTTGCCTGGCCATAGTTGGCGACATTACCCGTGCGCTCGAAGTTGGCACCGACCTTGATCTCATCGGCATTGCCTTCATCCCCACAACCGGCAAATACACTTCCCATGAGCATCGTGCCCGCAAGCACGCTCATGAGTTTCAGACTTTTCTTGCTGAAATTCATGCGAATTCCTCCCTTATCCGTTAAACAATTCAACGATGGAACTAATTATAGTTTACAGGTTTACAAAAGTCAATGCTTTTTTAGGCAATCAGGTCATATTATTTACCCATTTGTGTGTTATCGGAAGACCTTTTCACCATCCACCTGTATTTTATATCATTTATTCGGTATGTTTGATAAAAAAGTACAGTATACAATAAACACTATCTGTTTCTCTTGTTTCTTTATATTAGACATTTTTTATAAAAGTCCTTCTCAAAAAGAAAATTTAAATATCGTCACCC
>NZ_VTOZ01000024.1:0-47521 GCF_008271345.1 Pseudoselenomonas caprae | reverse complement strand
CAATTTATATTATTAAAAAAAGCCTGCTGACACCGACGCCAGCAGGCTTTTCCTTTATATTATGCTTCTTTCTTGTCAAACGGAACGTGGTTGAGCACGAGATCCGGATTGTTATCCGTAATCCAGCCGATAGCCCACTCGTTGTTGAGCAGGAGCACCGGATTCTGGTTGCGGTCATAGACGAACATGCCGCGGTCAGCACCTTTGAGCGCCGCCGGCGTCACTTCGCGACCATCCTCAAAGGCCATCCAGCGGGCGACCTCAAAGGGCTGCATGTTCATCTCGATGTCAACGTTGTACTCATTCTTGAGGCGGTACTCAAGCACCTCGAACTGCAGCGTGCCGACCGTACCAACGATATAGGACTCCGTGCCAGCACCAGCCTGCTGGAAGAGCTGGATAGCACCTTCCTGCGTGAGCTGCTCGATACCCTTGACGAACTGCTTGCGCTTCATGGTATCCTTCGCCTGGACGCGGGCGAATTTTTCTGGCGGGAATACCGGGAAGTCCGCATATTTGAACTTATGGCTGGCATCGCAGACCGTGTCGCCGATGCCAAAGACACCCGGGTCGAAGAGACCGATGATATCACCCGGGTATGCCGTATCCACAATCTGGCGGTCCTGAGCCAGGAACTGCTGAGGCTGAGCGAGCTTTAACATCTTGCCCGTGCGCTCATGCCAGACTTCCATGTTGCGCTCGAACTTGCCCGAGCAAATGCGGATGAAGGCCAGACGATCGCGATGGGCCGGGTTCATGTTGGCCTGAATCTTAAAGACAAAGCCCGAGAACTTCTCATCGCTGGCCGGAATCATGCCCTCGGAGGACTTGCGGGGCTGCGGAATCGGCGCCATGCGGATATAGCCTTCCAGGAAGTCCTGCACACCGAAGTTCGTCATGGCCGAACCAAAGAACATGGGCGTAAGCTCACCGGCATTGACAAGTTCCATATCGAATTCTTCACCAGCCTCATTGAGGAGCTCCAGATCTTCCTGCAGAGCTTCCCAAATATCTTCGCCCACGCGCTCGATGACTGCCGGGTCATCGGGCTCATAGACATCGGCGATGCGCGCTTCCTGGCCGTGCGTCGTATCCTCAGCGAACAGCAGCACCTTGTCGTTGCGGCGGTCATAGACGCCCATGTACTGCCCGTCCTGACCGATTGGCCAGTTCATCGGATAAGAGCGGATGCCCAGCACGTTTTCGATTTCGTCCATAAGGTCAATCGGAGCCTTACCATAATGGTCCAGCTTGTTGACAAAGGTAAAGATAGGAATGTTCCGCTGCTTGCAGACCTTGAACAGTTTCTTCGTCTGGGCCTCGACGCCCTTGGCTACGTCGATGACCATGACAGCACTGTCAACGGCCATCAGCGTGCGGTAGGTGTCCTCGGAGAAGTCCTGATGGCCCGGCGTATCGAGGATGTTGATGCGGCAGCCGTCGTAGTCGAACTGCAGCACCGACGAAGTGACCGAGATACCACGCTGCTTCTCGATTTCCATCCAGTCGGATACCGCATGGCGCTGAGTCTTGCGGCTCTTGATGGAACCAGCCAGATGGATGGCACCACCGTAGAGCAGGAGTTTCTCGGTAAGCGTCGTCTTACCAGCATCCGGGTGGGAGATGATGGCAAAGGTGCGGCGCTTTTCTATTTCTTTATTGAGTTCTTCACTTAATGCTGACAAAGTAAATCCTCCCATATGCAAATAACACTAATCTACATATTATCACAAGGACTATTATCATCGCAATAATTAATTTCTTGTCGTATAATAGAGAGTAATGAATACAATGGAGGTGTCCTCATGGAAATCAAGAAATCCGCCTGCCCTTACGACTGCCCCGATTGCTGCGGGCTGCTTGTCTATACCGAGGGCGATGAAGTTATCAAAGTAAAGGGCGACCCGAGCCACAGCTATACCCGCGGCACACTCTGCCCTAAGATGGCGCGCTACGAGCGCACGGTGCACTCACCGGCACGCCTTACGACGCCCCTCAAACGCGTCGGCCCCAAGGGCAGCGGGGAATTTGCGCCGATCAGCTGGGACACCGCCATTGCGGCCATCGCCAGCCAATGGAAAACCATCATTGATACGTACGGTGCTGAGGCCATCCTGCCCTACTCCTATGCTGGCACCATGGGCACCATCCAGTACAGTGCCGGCCACAGCTTCTTCTATCAGCTGGGCGCCACGAGCCTTGACCGCACCATCTGCGCCCCAGCAAAATCGCGCGGCTATCGCGACGTCATGGGCGGCACGCTGCCCACTGCACCCCAGGAGGCCGGCTGCAGTGACTTCATCATTCTCTGGAGCATCAGCATGCTGGCCACCGACATCCACTTCCGTCACGATGTGGAGCTTGCCCGCCAAAACGGCGCTAAAATCTGGTGCATCGACACCTATGAGACGCCAACAGCCCGCTATGCCGACCACTTCACCTGCGTGAAACCCGGCACCGACGGTGCCCTGGCCCTGGGCCTTATGCATGTGCTTAGCCGCGACGGACTTGTCGACGAGAAATTCATCCAGCAATATGTCACGGGCTGGGAGGAACTTCGCGACAACGTCCTGCCCCGCTATACGCCAGCTAACGTAGCAGCCATCACGGAGGTTCCTGCCGCAGCCATTGAGGAGCTTGCCAAGGCCTTCGGCCGCGCCCGGGCCCCCTTCATCCGCCTTGGCAGCGGCCAGTCCCGCTATGGCAACGGCGCGATGACCTCGCGGCTCATCACCTGCCTGCCCGCCATCGTCGGCGCCTATGCCCATACCGGCGGCGGCCTGCTGACCTCAGCCTCGGGCAGTCATGCCTTTGACAAGAGCATCATCCGCCGCCCCGAAAAGGAAAAGGGTGGCGTCCGCCATATCAACATGATCAAGCTGGGCCAGGCCCTGACAGATGAAAAACTAGCGCCCCCCATCAAGAGCCTTTATGTCTATTCCTCCAACCCTGCCTGCACGGCCCCCGAGCAGGTCCTCGTCCAGCAGGGGCTTTTGCGCGAGGACCTCTTCACCGTCGTCCACGAGCGCTTCATGACCGACACGGCCCGCTATGCCGATATCATCCTGCCTGCGACGACTTCCCTGGAGCACGACGACATCTACTATTCTTACGGCCACTATACCGTCCAGCGCGGCGATGCCGCCATCCCGCCGGTCGGCCAAAGCAAATCCAACTGGCAGGTCTTTTCGCTGCTGGCCAAGGCCATGGGCATCGACGATACCTTCTTCCAGCAGACGGAAGCAGAACTGATTGAAAAATTCATCGCCAGCACCGACACGGCCTGGCCACTGCCTGTCGACAAAGCAAAACTAGCAAACGGCGAGCCAGTCGACCTGCCTCTGCCCGAAAATTACAAACTCGATTTTAAAACACCCTCAGGCAAAATCGAAATCAAAAATCCAGCCATCGAGCCAGCCCTGCCCGACTACCGTCCGCCCCATTATGCCAACGACACCGAAACATTCCTGCTTATCAACGCCCCCGACCCGCGCATCCTCGACAGCTCCTTCAACGAGCGGCCCGAGCTCACGCGGGGCCATGTCATGGAGCTTTTGATGCATCCTGATGATGCCCAGCGCCTGGGCCTTTGCGAAGGCGATACCGTGCAGACCAGCAATGCCCAGGGAAGTGCGCAGTTTACGCTTACCCTATCGGCACGCACCCAACCAGGCCGCGTCGTCAGCGAGGGCGTCTGGTGGAACACGCTGACAAAGACTGGCAACACCAACCAGCTGACCCATGCCCGCACCACCGACAAAGACGGTGGCAGCACCTTCTACGATGTCAAAGTCAATATCACAAAATTGACCGGTCAAATCTGACATGTCAGCATTTGACAAGTCAAAATTGACCAGTCAAAAACGGCAGCAGCAATCCTATGATAAGATTGCTACTGCCGTTTGTTTTATTTGAGCTCCAAGCCCACGGGGCAATGGTCACTGCCAAATATTTCATTGTGGATGGTCGCATCGGCGATGCGGTCTTGGAGCCGCTTCGACGTCACGAAGTAATCGATGCGCCAGCCCGCATTCGTATCGCGGGCCTTGCGCAGGTACGACCACCAAGTGTAGATGCCCGTGCGCTCCGGATACAGCGTGCGGAAGGTATCGATGAAGCCCGCCTCCAGAAGCTCCGTGAACTTGCCCCGCTCCTCATCGGTGAAGCCTGCATTATGATGGTTCGTCTTCGGATTCTTGAGATCGATCTCCGTGTGGGCCACGTTGAGATCGCCGCAGACGATAACCGGCTTCTTGCTGTCAAGCTCAAGTAGATAGGCACGGAAGGCATCCTCCCACTCCATGCGGTAGGCCAGACGCTCCAGCTCCCGCTTGGAGTTCGGCGTGTAGACCGTCACGAAGTAAAATTCCGGGAACTCCAGCGTGATCACACGGCCCTCGTGGTCGTGCTCCTCGATGCCGAGCCCGTAGCTTACCGAAAGGGGCTCGATGCGCGTGAAGACCGCCGTCCCCGAATAGCCCTTCTTCTCGGCGCTGTTCCAGTACTGCTTATAGCCCGGCAGGTCGAGGATGGCCTGATCCGGCTGCATCTTCGTCTCCTGCAAGCAGAAGACGTCCGCCCCCAGCTGGCAGAAGGATTCCATAAAGCCTTTTTTGAGGCAGGCCCGCAGGCCATTGACATTCCAAGAGATAAATTTCATCGGCAATACCTCATGCTATCACGGCAGCGTCTTGAACGCATCAAAGGGCCAGAACACCAGCATCGCCTTGCCCTTGATGAGATCGAGTGGCACAAAGCCGACATCGGCGAAGCGGCTGTCCTCCGAGTTGTTGCGGTTGTCCCCCATGACGAAGATCGTCCCCTTCGGCACCGTGGACTTCGGATATTCGCTCTTCGTCTTCTCGAGGATGTAGTCCTCGTTCAAGAGCTGGTCATTGACGAATACGCGGCCATCCTTGATTTCGACCGTATCGCCAGCCGTCGCGATGACGCGTTTGATGAAATCGCGTTTCGGATCACGCGGATACTGGAAGACGAGGATTTCCCCCTTCTGCGGCTCGCGGAACTGGTAGATGAACTTGTTGACCACCAGACGCTCCTGGGACTGCAGCGTTGGCCGCATCGACGGCCCATCAACAATGTACAGCTCTACGACGAACTGACGGATGATGAATGCCAGCACAACAGCGACGACAATCGAGATAATCCAATCCTTGGCTTCTTCTCCTAAAGAACTCATTACAGTATCCTCCTCCTAATCGACTTTTAATCTACAAACAAATAGGGACTGCCCAAAAGCAGTCCCTACCGTTACGCCAATTAGCGTTTCTCTTTGATACGAGCAGCTTTACCCGTAAGGTTGCGCAGATAATAGAGTTTTGCACGACGAACGATACCCTTGCGGACAACGTCGATCTTCTCAATGCGCGGGGAATGAACCGGGAACATACGCTCAACGCCTACGCCGTAAGAAATACGACGAACCGTGAACGTCTCACGGACACCCGTACCCTGACGAGCGATGACAACGCCCTCGAACATCTGGATACGCTCGCGGGAACCCTCGACGATTTTCGCATGAACGCGAACCGTGTCACCAGGGCCGAAAGCCGGGATGTCAGAGCGGAGCTGTTCTTTTTCCAAAGTTTCGATGATGTTCATTTGTATATTTCCTCCTTATTTCAGACGTTCGTGGCAAGCATCTCATGGGTGACAAGTCACCGGCTCACTCAGAGGACCGCCCACATATACTCTGATAGTTTATCATAAAAGGAAGAGCGTTTCAACACCCCGAAAAATTAATTTTCACTGAAAATCAGCGGGAAATACGCGCCGCCATCGCCCGCTTGACGACCTCCTCGGGCACATCATTGCGGGATATCACCGTGCCGATTCCCGTCATGAGCACCCAGTTGACCTTGCCGCCCACGGTCTTCTTGTCGTGGAAGATATCTTTATACATCGCCTCCACGGTGCAGCCCTCGGCCTGCACCGGCAGATGCAGTGCCGCAATGAGCCTGTTCACACGCGCTGCGGCATCCGCAGGCAGCAGCCCCAGCTGTACGCTGATATCGGCGGCGCCAGCCATGCCGATGGCGACGGCCTCGCCATGGTTGTAGCGCACATAGCCGGTCTCCTTCTCGATGGCATGAGCCATCGTATGGCCAAAGTTCAGGATGCGGCGCAAGCCGGCCTCCTGCTCGTCCTGGCTCACGACAGCCGCCTTGATCTCACAGGAGCGCGCGATCATATGCGTCGCCGCCTCGGGCTCCAAGCTCAGCACTGCTTGCTGGTTCTGCTCAAGGAACGCAAAGAACTCCGCATCATAGATGATGCCGTATTTGATGATCTCCCCCAGCCCCGTATAGATTTCGCGCTTGGGCAGCGTCTTCATCAGCGCCAGATCCATGAAGACGGCCTTGGGCTGATAGAAGGCCCCGATGAGATTCTTGCCCAAGGCATGGTTGACGGCCACCTTGCCGCCCACGCTTGAGTCGACCTGCGCCAACAGGCTCGTCGGCAGCTGCACGAAGGGCACGCCCCGCATATAGGTCGCCGCGATGAAGCCTGCCAGATCGCCGACCACACCGCCGCCCAGGGCAAAGATCGGTGACTTGCGGTCAAGACCAAGCTCGATGGCCTTGGTATAGAGCCCCTCGGCCACGGCCAGGCACTTGGAGCTCTCACCGGCGGGAACCTGCGCGATCTCCACCTGCAGCCCGGCCGCCTGCAGCAGCTTCTTGACCTTGCTGCCATAGAGCGGGCCGACATTCGTATCCGTCACGAGCAAGGCCTTCGGGGAAAAGCCAGCCCTGCGCACAAAGGCCTGCAATTCCTCCTCTAATCCATAACCGATATAAATCGAATAACTTTTCTCGCCTAAATCAACCTTGACCTCACGCATGCAGTACACCTCTTGTTTTCAAAAAACGCACGATATTTTCCACGACCTGCAGCGGCGACAGCTCACTAGTATCGATCGTGAAATCGGCCTGCTTATAGAGCTCCCGACGCTCGGCCATCAGCTGCTCGACAGCCTTGCGGCGGTCGCCCTGATCAGCACTGTCAAGCACCGGCCGCGTGCCGCGGCGATTCGTGCGCGCCAGCACCGCATCGACACTTGCACTCAGGCAGACAATGACACCGCTCTTCTTGAAATCCGCCACGTTGTCCGGATTCTTGACCGTGCCGCCTCCCGTCGAGATGACCGCGTTGCGGCGCGCCGCCAGCCGCTTCACCAGTGCCCGTTCCTGCTCCCGGAAGTACGCCTCGCCCTTCCGGGCAAACATATCGGGGATGCTCATGCCCGCCTCTTCCTCGATTTTCTGATCCATATCAATGAAGGCCGCGCCCAGCTTTGCCGCCAGCATCTTGCCGGTGCTCGTCTTGCCCGTGCCCATGAAACCGATGAGTACGACGTTCCTCATGCTCACCAATCCTTCCCGATGCGCTGTTTATAGCTGTCCATTGCCGCCTTGACGTCCACCAGTGCATCAGCACCGAACTTGTCGCAAATAGCCTCCGCCATGACAAAGGCCGTCATAGCCTCGCCGACTACGGCCGCCGCCGACACAGCGCAGGTATCGCTGCGTTCCTTGCAGGCCAGCACAGCCTCGCGGCTCTCGATGTCGATGGAATGCAGCGGCGTCATCAGCGTCGGGATTGGCTTCATGGCCGCCTTGACCACGACCTCCTCGCCATTCGTCATGCCGCCCTCCAGGCCGCCCGCACGGTTCGTCTTGCGGTACACCTCGCCAGTTTCATCGAGGAATACCTCATCATGGATCTGGCTGCCCGGCAGGATGGCGCAGTCAAAGCCTGCACCGATCTCCACGCCCTTGATGGCCTGGATCGACATCATCGCCGCCGCCAGCTTCGCATCGAGACGGCGGTCCCACTGGATATGGCTGCCGAGGCCTGCGGGCAGGCCGCGGACCGTCACCTCGAAGATGCCGCCCAGCGTATCACCAGCCTGCTTGGCCGCATCAATCTTGGCCTTCATCTGCTGCTCAGCCTCAGCATCATAGCAGTTGAGCTCCGAGCCATTCTCCGTGCCGAGTCTTGACCGGTCAATCTTTGACAAGTCAACAGCCACGCCGCCGATATTCGTAACCTGCGAGACAATGCTTATGCCCAGCGCCCGCAAGAATTCCTTGCAAACTGCGCCCACAGCCACGCGCATCGTCGTCTCGCGGGCGCTGGACCGCTCAAGGATATCACGGACGTCCTTGCGGTCATACTTCTTGACGCCAGTCAGATCGGCATGGCCCGGGCGCGCAGCAGTGACCTTCGGGCCAGCCGGCTCCCCGAATACCGCCATGCGATCTGTCCAGTTGGCAAAGTCCTTATTGACCACCTGAAGCGTCACCGGGCCGCCCAGCGTCTCGCCGAAGCGCACGCCCGAAACGATTTCGACTTTATCCTTCTCGATCTTCATGCGGCCGCCGCGGCCATAGCCCTGCTGACGGCGGGCCAGATCGCGGTTGATGGCCTCAAGGTCAATCTTCAGCCCCGCTGGCAGCCCCTCCAGGATTGCCGTCAGACACGGGCCATGGGACTCCCCAGCCGTCATAAAACGTAACATACTCATACAGGATACACCTCGCAGGTTTTCAAATTTCTATCATTAATAGTTTAATTTATTGTATGTGATAAATCAAGTCCTCTGAATATCAATCATTGTCCACAGGACTATCTCCTGCCCAGGCATAGATCCGCAGCACCAGCACGCAGTCAAGCCGTCCCTCCTGCTGCCGCACTGCCGTCCGCTCCACTTGGATGCAGCGTTCGCTTTCCCGCAGGCCACGCAGGAAAGCCAGCAGGTCGAAATACGTGCAGCGGAACCTGACCTCCACGGGCAGGACCTGCATATCCTGCTGCCGCTGCACTGCCTGCGGTGTCACCTGCTGCAAGGCCACATGATGGCGGAGTGCCTCGCGCTGCAGCAGGCTCAAGAAATCCCCCTGTGCCAGCTCCGCCGGCAGAGCCTTATCGGCCCGTGCCTTACGGTCCGTCAATTCCTGCCCATAGGCTGACAAGTCAAGATGCGCATTCTGGTAATTCGTCACCGTCACGATCTGACGCTGCGTCACCTGGGCATCTCTCAGATACTCCTGCCGGGCCGCCTGCAGCGGCTCATGGATGCCCCATAGGACCACGGCCCCCAGCACCAGGCTGCTGCCTGCCGCTGCCGCCAGCCATTCCCTTCCTGCCAATTGCCGCAACTTGCTTCCTCCTTTCCCGCCATGCCTCATCTACAAATGCAGTGCCAGCCGGAAAGCAACGGTACCGCCAGCCCGCGGCTGCTTGCCCTCCGCCGTATCCCCTGACGACTCCAGCACCGGCCCCTCGGGAAAGAAATCCTTATCCCGCTCGAAGACCTGCACGAAATCCGCGATTGCCTCATAGCTCACGGCCTGCCCCTCTATCTCCAGCACATCCTGATCGCGCAGCTCGATACCCTCGAGCCAGACGCCATCCACGGTCATCGCCCCCAGGTGCACCAGCAGCCCATACCAAGGAAAGCCTGCCTGTGTCAGTCCCTGCCAGCGCTGTTCTTTCCGCTCGAGCTCCGACCGCAGCTGTTCCAGTGCTTCCATCTGCTGCTTCTGCGGCAGAAGCCGGGCCAGTTCCTGCTGCCGGGCCTCGGCCTGGGCCCGGGCCTGATAGAGCGCCCAGCCATCCCAGCCGATCAGCGCCCCCGCCCCCAGCAGGCAAAGGCCTGCCAGCAGCGCTGCCAGCCGCCGGTAATCCCATCGCTCAGCCGTTTCCCTGCGCTTGAGCAGCCATGCCGCCCGCAGCGCTTCCTCCTCCAGCCCCCGCAGGAACAGCACCGCTGCGGCGGCCGCCGGCTCGATGGCCGCGGCATCACACCGCAGTGTCCCCTCAGCCCAAGGCAGCTGCCAGCCTGCCACGGATAGCTGCTCCTCCCTTGGTTCCTCCCTGCCCCTCGGCGCCGCTGCCGGGAACGGCACCACCAGCTCAGTCAGGGGAATCTCAGCCTGGGCAAAGGCCTCGCAGGCCTGCTGGATATACTCGCGATTCACGGCTGCCGCCCACATATCCGGCCTGCCCGCCACCTCAGCGCTTGCCACCAGGAAGGCTTCGATATCCAGTGCAGCCTCGCTGAGCTGCGGCTCCAGCTCCCAGTAGACGGCTTCCCGCCGCTCAGCCACAGGCATATCTGGCGGCAGCGGAATCCAGTAGGTCAGGATTTCCGCCTGCGCAGCTGCGAGCACGCGCGGGATCTTTTCCCAGCCCTCGCGCGCCAACCGGACACTGATCCGCTCGGCCTGATCCGCCAGCGCCAAGGGCTCAGCCGGCAGCTGCACGGCACCACCTATCTGCCAAGCCTCCCCGCAGACCAGCCGCACCAGATAGACCTGTCCCTGCCCATCGATCTCAATGCCGACCACCTCCGGCCACGCCTTGCGGCAGCGCCGCACCAGCTTCTGCCCCCACTCACGGAGCCCAGCCCAACCATACATATGACGTTCCTTCCTTCCGCAATACGCCCTTGACCAGCCGATGGCGTTCCCAGCGGGCCCCCGCCTCCTTGTAGCGGGCAAAGCCCAGCAGATACAACTTGTCCTGCCGCGGCACGGCCGTGACCTGCACCGCCATGTTGTCAGGATAGCAAAAGCCCGTAGTCTTTATCTCGGTACGCTTATGCCCCCAGCACACCTCAGCCTGCTCCGGATGGGCCGTGAGCAGCTGTGCCGCCTGCTCTGTCACTCCTTCGGCTGCCAGCCGCAGCTGCATCTCCTGCTGGTATTCCTCATCGGCTGCCTGCATGGTATGTATCGTATGCAACATCGCCAACGCAAACAACACCACTACCAGCATCAGGCAGAGCATCACCACCGTGACAGCCCCCGCTTCGCCTGCACGCGGCTCATTTCTTGTCTGGCGGCAGATAGACTGCCGTCTGCAACGTATACACATGACCTGTCCTTTCGCTCACGCCTTGCAGCCGGATTACATACAGCCCTTCATGCCCAGGCTCTTCCTGGCACGAAAAGTCCTGTATCGACGCCTCGGCCATCGCGGAATCACCAGTCATCGGTGCCGACGCATCGATGCCATCCACGAGTTTCCGTGTGCCTTCCATATTATGCAGCCAAAAAGTCCGCCGCAGCGGCTTCTCCCCTGCCCCCTGCGGTGGCAGGGCGTATTCCCGCTTGCAGATGTCATATCCGCACGACTCGGAATGATTGGGCTCGATGCTCCGAGCCTCCAGCGCATGCTCCACCACCCGCTGGAAGGCTATTCCCACCTCCTGCTGCAGCTCCGCATCGGCCATGACCAGGAAATAATTCTTGATGCTCCACAGCACCATGGTTCCAGCCGCCGTCAACAACAGCACGAGCATCGGCAGCGACACGGCCGCTTCGAGCAGCACAAAGCCCTTCTGCTTACCATCCCTCATGATTTCAGCCCCTTCGCTCCGTCCTGGCGGCATATGACCCGCGAGAACTGCAGCTTCCCCTGCCGGTGAAGGCTCTGCCAGTCCACCGTCACGACAACCTGCCAGGAATTCTCTGCCACTGGCTGCACATCTGCTTGCACAACAAACCGGCCGTTATTCATCTGCAATTGTTCCTTCGCCCCCAGCCAGCCCACCTGTCCTGCCTGGAGCCCCCGCTTCGCTGCCTGCCACTGCAGGCGTGACAGCTCCTCCCGGGCCAGGTAGACGCCCGTCGTGCGCACTGCATCGATTTCCTCGGTCAGCATGGCCTGCTGGTACAGCCGCAGGCTGGCAGTCATCGCCAGCAGCACCACGCCCACCACCAGGATCTCCAGCAGGATGTAGCCCTCCGCCCTGCTATTCATCGCATCATCCTCTTTATCCGTATTCTGCCCGCCCGGCTGATCATAATCTTGCGGCCCTCATTTTCCCAGCCCTCGCAGTACAGGACCAGCGTCATCATCTGCCTGCCGATATCGTCCAGGCCGCCATTCTGCAAGAAGGAAATGGTCCGGTTGCCGCTGCCGGCAGGCTGGTCGTTGCGCCGCACATGGACAAAGGGCAGGTAGTGATGCACGCGCGCCGTTTCTCCTGCATGGCTCTTCACCCGGAACACATAATACGTCTCCTCCACCCGGATGCTCGCCTTCTGCTCCATCGGCTCCTGCTGCCCGTAAAGCCACGCCTTGTCTGCCACCATGCGGCTCAAGGACTGGGTGCGCCGCAGGTCAGCCAGCAGGCACTCCGACTCATATTCCAGCGCCGTCTCCCGATAGAATTTGAGCAGCGACGGTGCTGCCACCGCGGCCAGGCAGGCCACTATCGCCAGCACTACCGCCAGCTCCCCTAGGACAAAACCAGCATTTCCCTGACCTCTGCCCTCCATGCTATCGCCTCACCATAACGACCAATACCACTGCCAGCATTCCGCGCCCACCTCATAGGCGAAGAGGAAGCCGCCAGCCAAGAAGGGGCCGAAGGGCAGCGTATCTGACCAGCCCTGGCGTCCCTGCCAGACCAGCACACAGGCCCAAAGGCCGCCTGTAAGAAATGCCATGCCCAGCGCCACCAGCATGGACTGCCAGCCCAGCCACAGTCCTGCTGCCCCGGCCAGTTTCACATCGCCCCAGCCGAGCCCGCCCCGGCTGAGCCAGCGCAGCAGCCATAGCAGGCAAGCGCCGCAGCCGCTCCCCCCGAGTGCCTCCATACCGCTGCCCTGACCGCCCAGCCAGGGAATGACGGCGGTAGCTGCCAGCAGTGCCACCAGCCTGTCCGGCAGCAGGCCCCAACGGATATCGGCATACGCCAGGCCCGCCAGGCAGGCGCCAAACACCACGCCGCCCAATGGCAGCAAAACCGCCCCCATCATTTGCCGAAGTCTCCCGACAGATGGTCATCGCAAGCTGCCCGGCGCGTCGACATCGCCCCCAGGGAAATGCCCTCCGTCGCCACCAGCTTGTAGGCCGTATCCTTTATCGTATGTCTTACCGCCTTGCCGTTCGCATCCTTCAGGAAGCAGTCACCCACGGGCGGCTTCAGCTTGTCGATATCATTGACATAATCCTTGAGCTGCGAGATCTCCGTAGGCACCCGCCCCTCCTGGGCCTCATACACGGCCACAGCTGCATCGAGAGTGCTCAGGTCTGCCTGTATCTTGCTCGTGTTGGCCATGACGATCATCGAATGGAACTTCGGCACCGCAATCGTCGCCACCACGCCGATGATCATGACAGCGATCAGCACCCCCAGCAGCGAAAAACCAGCTTCCCTTGACGTATTCATCCTACTCTCTCCTTTCAGCATCTGCCCGCCTCAGCATGACTTCTGTATGGCAACGCTGCTACACTTCGCCATTGTCCATGGATTTCCTTTGGATTTCCTAAAAATCATGTTACAACATTACACACAAAAACCCCGCTGGACCGTAGATCCAGCGGGGTTTTCCCATTCCCTGTTATACTGTCAGAATCTGAATTTCTGCAGCGAATTCTGCAAGCTCTGTGCAAGGTTCGCCAGTGACGTGCTGGCATCGGCGATTTCTGTTGCCGATGCCGACTGCTGCTCGGATGCTGCCGATACGCTTTCCATCTCCGAAGCGACCATGCCGCCCTTCTTGAGGATACCGTCGGATTTCTCCTTGACGACCTCGGTCTCCTCCGATACCGAGCGGATTTCCATCGACATAGCCTTGGCCTGTTCTGCCATAGCCAGTGCCGCATCGCGGATGCTGGCGAAGTTCTCGCGCAGCTCTTCGACGGACTGCGTGCCCTCCTTGACCGCATCGCTGCCTGCCTGCATCGAGCGGACAGCCTCAGCCGTATCGCCCTGGATGCCGTTGATGAGGCTCGTGATGCGCTGAGCAGCCTCCTGCGACTCCTCGGCGAGCTTCCTTACCTCATCGGCGACGACAGCAAAGCCGCGGCCATGCTCACCAGCACGGGCAGCCTCGATAGCTGCGTTGAGGGCCAGCAGGTTCGTCTGCTCGGCGATGGCCGAGATCGTCTCGACAATCTGGCCAATCTCCTGCGAGCTCTGGCCGAGCTTGTCGACCGTAGCTGCCGACGTATTGACGATGCGGGCAACGCTTTCAATCTGCTCCACCGCCATCTTGACGGACTCATTGCCGCTCGTAGCTGCATCGTTCGTGACAGCAGCATGATCCGAGACTTCCTTAGCCGTCTGGTTCAGGCGGTTGATCGCAGCCGCCGTCTTATCGATGGCATCGATGGTATCGCCGACATCCTGCTGCTGTTCAGCAACAGCGCCAGCAGCATTCGTTACCGACTGTGCCACCTGCTCCGACGCCTGCGCCGACTGGTGCGAGCTTGCCGTAAGCTCCTCGGACGACGCTGCCAGCTGCTCTGCCGTCGAGCTCGTCTCACGCATGAGCTTGTTGAGGCTCATGCGGACAGAGGCAACCTTATCTGCCATCTGGCCGAATTCATCGCCACGCATGATCGTACGCGCATGATCGCTGAAATCGCCACCTTCAAGACGATTGAGCGACAGCATCATTTTTTCCAGCGGATTCGTGATTTCCTTCGTGATCCAAAGTGCGCAGGCAATCAGGATAATCAGCGTGACCAGCAGCTGAATGACCGTATTGCGGACAGCCGCAGCCGAGTCAATATCATTCTGCGTATTGAGCTCCTCGGCATGCTTGCTGTTGAGCTCTGACAGTTCACCTAGTTCCTTTCCCAAGGCTGCTGCCAGCGGCGAACCAGTTTTCTCGTAATGAGCCAGCGCTTCTTCGTTCTTGCCCTCCATGCTTAAAGCCACCGCTTCGCCAAGGTTCGTCTTCAAAGCGGCCCAATCCTTCTTGACCTTGTCCATGATCGGGTCTTCGCCAGCAATTTTATGCGGGATTGCATCATAGGCAGCAATACTGTCATCTACCGTTTTGACGCCGGCCTCATACTTGCCCTTGAGGTCCTGCAGCCGCTGCGGATTGTTTTTGACCGTCGTTGCAATAACCGCCATGCCCTGGGCATAACGGATACCATAGCCGGCCTTGCCGACCGCATCGATACCTTTGACCGTTCCTTCATACATCACTTCCATATCCCGCTGTGCCTTGGTGACAGCTGAGTAGCCATTCCAGCCGATAAAGCTCATGCCGATGACGGCAACTACCGCTAAGATCAGCAGCTTGTAAGCCACCCGTAAATTGTTCATCCATCCCATTAATAAACACTCCTTTACCTTTTACGAAGATATCCCTTTATTGCTCTTCGCCATTGATGTTTGTTTTATATTTTATTTCGTTAAAAACCGTATAAATCCTGCTGGCAAAGAAAAAAAATAGAACCAAGCCGCAACTTGGTCCTATTTCCAGTGTTTTATTTATCCTCAATGAGCTCTACAAGCTCATCGTAATCCTGCTTGAGCTGATAGTACTCCTCCGCCAGCTGCAGCGCTGTGAGCACCGCGATCTTGCGGTCATCGAAACTGCGAACGGCCCGCGACATGAACTTCATCTTCTTGTCGAGTTCGGCCGCCAGCTTCCGCATGTGCTGCGGATTATCCGTGCGCAGCGGATAACTGTTGCCATAGATCTCTACGACAACGCGCTCCGACGGTTTCTTTTTTTCATCTGCCATAGCGGATCTCCTTACGCGCGCAGTTCCGCCTGGAACTTGTCCTCAACGGCCTTGAGGATGCTGTTGAAGCCTGCATCGGCCTCCTCATCGGTCAGGGTCTTGTCCTTGGACTGGAACTTGAGGTTGAAGGCCAGGCTCTTCTTGCCTGCGGCCACATGCTCACCCGTGTAGACGTCGAACAACGTCACGCCGCAGAAGAACTTGCCGCCGTTCTTCTCGATGACTGCCTTGATTTCGCCCTCGGCAACCGTCTCGTCGACAACGATGGCCAGGTCGCGGGCGATGGCCGGATATTTCGGCAGGGACTCGTAGTGGAAGTTCTTCGCCGTGTATTTCATCAGCGTCTCCACATCCATCTCGAAAAGGTAGACCTTCTGCTTGATGCCAAAGTTGGCAGCGACTGCCGGATGCAGCTCGCCCACCGTGGCGATAACCTCACGGCCCTTCTTGAAGAGGGCCGTCTTGCCCGGATGCAGGGCGAAATGCTCGCCTGCCTCAACCGTGTAGCCGGAGATCGACAGAGCACGGAAAAGCTCCTCGACGATGCCCTTCATATCGTAGAAGTCCACCATCTCATTTCCCTGGTTCCAGCCAAACGGATGACGGCGGCCCGTGATAAGGCCAGTCAGCTTGATGACTTCATCCGGCAGCTCCGTGACCGGCAATGCCTTCGGGAAGAATACCGGCGCCACATCGAACAGGCGGATATCGGTATTCTTGCGGGCGAAGTTGCGCACAGCGTTTTCCATGATGCTTGTGAGCAGGCTCGTGCGGACCAGCGGTGCATCGTCGGTCAGCGGGTTCATGATGGGGATAGCCTGGCGCAGCGGGCTGTCTGTCGGCACCTGCATCTTGTCGAACATCTCGGTGCTCGTGAAGCTGAAGGACAGCTCCTCGGTCATGCCGAGGCTTGCCAGCACATGCTTGATCTTATCGATGAAGTTCTGGCGGTCGCTCTGGCGGCCCTGCATGATAGTGCCGCGCGGCGACGTCGACAGGATATTGTCAAACCCATAGATGCGCGAAACTTCCTCAGAAAGGTCTTCCATATAGGTGCAGTCATTGCGCCAGGACGGAACCGTAGCCGTGTAGACCTCCGCACCCTTCTCCTCAACGACAAAACCAAGGCTCTCGAGGATTTCCACCATCTTGGCCCCAGCCAGCTTCGTGCCCAGGCGCTTGTTGATCTGCTCAGCCGTGAAGTCAATCTTAACCGGCTCTTTCGGCTGCGGATAAACATCGACGATGCCCTTCGTAACCGTGCAGGCCCCCATTTCCTGCAGGAGCTGGGCAGCACGGTCGAGAGCACGCGGCGTATTCGTCACATCGACACCGCGCTCAAAGCGGCCCGATGCCTCGGAGTGCAGGCCGCAGCTGCGGGAGGTGCGGCGGATGTTCGGGCCATAGAAAGATGCTGCCTCGAGAACGACCGTCGTGGTCTTCTCGGTGACTTCCGTCTCCAGGCCGCCCATGACACCAGCCAGGCCAGCCGGCTTCTCATCGTCAGCGATGACGAGCTCCGTGCCCTTGGCTACCCGCGACGAATCGTCGAGGGTATGGAGGTTCTCGCCAGCCTTGGCGACACGAGCCGTCAGGTGATGGCCCTTGATTTCATCATAGTCATACGCATGCATCGGCTGGCCCAGCTCGATCATGACAAAATTCGTGACATCGACGACATTGTTGATGGCGCGGATGCCAGCTCCCTCCAGGCGCTGCTGCATCCACTCCGGCGACGGGCCGATCTTAACGTTTTTCAGCACGCGGGCCGAGAAACGGTCACAGAGGTCATGGGCCTCGATGTCAATCTTGACCATGTCAGCAGCACTTGCCGCATCGTCCTCATTGACCTTGATTTCCGGATAGTGGGGCTCATTGCCCGTGAGTACCGCCGCCTCGCGCACGAGGCCCATAACGCTGAAGCAGTCGCCGCGGTTGGCCGTGAGCTCGAACTCCAGCACCACATCGTCAAGGCCCAGCACATCTTTAGCCGGCACGCCAACTGGCGTATCCGCCGGCAGGATGTAGATGCCGTTCTTCTGCTCCTCCGGCAGTTTGTCGAGATCCATGTGGAGCTCATCGGCCGAGCAGAGCATGCCGTTGGACGGCAGGCCGCGCAGCTTTCCTTTCTTGATATGAAGGCCATTGGGCAGATGCGCGCCAATCATAGCCACCGGCACGATCTGGCCCTCTTTGACATTCTGAGCCCCCGTAATAATCTGGATGAGATCTTTTTCGCCCACATTCATCTGGCAAATCTGCAGATGGTCCGAATCTGGATGTGCCTCGAGCTTTTCGATCCGGCCCGTCACGACCTTGTCGAGGCCCTCGTCCGCACGGATGACGTTTTCGACCGGCACGCCGGACATCGTATATTTATCGGCAAGTTCTTCTGCCGTCTCGTTGAATTTAATGTAATCGTTCAGCCATTTAATGGAAACCTGCATCGTATAACCTCCTCAATCTCAGAACTGGCTCAGGAAACGCGTGTCGTTATCGTAGAACAAGCGCAGGTCATCGACACCGTAGGACAACATAGCGATACGCTCAACACCCATGCCGAACGCAAAACCGCTGACCTTCTTCGGATCGTAGCCGCTCATCTCAAGGACATGCGGATGAACCATGCCGGCACCGAGGATTTCGAGCCAGCCCGTGCCCTTGCAGACCTTGCAGCCTTCGCCGTGGCACATGACACAGGAAATATCGACCTCAGCCGACGGCTCCGTGAATGGGAAGAAACTCGGACGGAAGCGGACGCCGACATTCTCGTTGAAAATCTGATGCAGGAACAGCTCCAGCGTGCCCTTGAGGTCCGCGAGGCTGATGCCCTCGTCGATGACCAGGCCTTCGACCTGCGTGAACATCGGTGAATGCGTCGCATCGTACTCATCGCGGCGATACACGCGGCCCGGCGCAATCATGCGGATCGGCTTGTTCGGCTCACTAGCCTGCATCGTGCGGGCCTGGACCGGCGACGTCTGCGAACGCATCAAAATCTCTTCGGTGATATAGAAAGAATCCTGCATGTCGCGGGCCGGATGATCCTTCGGCAGATTCAGCGCCTCGAAGTTGAAATAGTCGCGCTCGATCTCGGGGCCTTCCTCAACGCTGAAGCCCATATGCACGAAAATGTCCTTGATGCGCTCAAGAGTCAGCGTCAGCGGATGCAGATGGCCCATCGGCACATTGCGGCCCGGCAGCGTCACATCGATGCGCTCACTGGCAAGACGTGCCTCGAGCTCTTTCGCTTCAAGCACCTTTTTCTGCTCGCCGATGAGCGCTTCAATCTCGCCTTTGGCCGCGTTGACAATCGCGCCGACCTTCGGACGCTCCTCCGGGCTGAGGCTGCCCATGCCGCGCAGAATCGCGGTGAACTCGCCCTTCTTGCCCAGATATTTGACGCGGATATCGTTTAAAGCAGCCACATCAGCGGCGCCCTTGACGGCTGCGGCAGCTTCGGCCTTCAGCTGTGCAATCTTCTCTTCCATCGAATAACCTCCTACTATCAAAAAAGCCCTCGCCCCTTGCGCAACAGCGCACGAGGGGCGAAGGCATAAATTCGCGGTACCACCCTGATTTCTCACTCAAATGACTTTAACGCAGTCCTACGTCCGGCATTTCCTCCGAAAGACTCCAAAGCGAACGTTCACCCCGCCGCACCATCCCCTTTCCACCAGCCGGGGACTCTCTAAAGATGTTCTGCGAGCCTACTCTTCTTTTTCATCGTCACGATACGTTAAAGTGTAACATAGATAGCCGCTTTTTGCAAATCGGCAGCAGCAATTTCTGTAGTTTCATCAACTATAAATGACATTTTTCTTGTTCATATTGTTTTTATCAGTTATAACTGATAAAATTGTTAATAGTCATATTTTTATCAGTTATAACTTATGAAAGGATGGTTATATGGTAAAGCGCGACTTATATCTGAAAAGAATACGTCCCTTCATGAATAAAGACCTGATAAAGGTCATCACCGGCATCCGCCGCTGCGGCAAATCGGTCATGTTAGAACTCATCCAGCAAGAACTAATGAAAGATGGAATTCCTGCCAAAGCAATATTTTCCTACAATTTTGAGTCCATGACTTTATCGCACCTCTGCACTGCGAAGGCTCTCCATCAAGATGTCCTAGAAAAAACCAAGGGACACACAGGAAAAGTATATCTCTTTTTCGATGAAATCCAAGAAGTCCATGAATGGGAAAAGGCCATCAATTCCTTCCGGGTAGATATGGATTGCGACATCTACATCACCGGTTCAAATTCCAAACTGCTTTCTGGAGAATTGTCCACATATTTAGCCGGCCGCTATGTAGAGTTCATCATGTATCCCTTCTCATTCCGTGAGTTTGTTGACTTAATCCAAGAGGCACAGCCTGGCCGGTCAACAACAGATTGTTTCCGCCAATACCTTCTCTACGGTGGCATGCCCTATCTTTGGAACCTCCAATACCAGGACGATCCAGTCAAACAATATCTCCGAGATTTATACAATGCCGTAGAGCTAAAAGATATCATTCGCCGGAAGCAGATTCGTGATGTAGACCTGCTGGAACGCATTCTCGCCTATGTGACAACCAATATTGGCAATACTTTCTCGGCCACAACCATATCCAAATACCTGAAAAGTGAAGGCCGCAAAGTATCGCCAGAAACCGTACTGAACTACCTGCATGCTGGCAACGAAGCATTTCTCTTCTATCCCGTAAAGCGACAAGATCTCGTGGGCAAGAAAATCCTGAGCATTCAAGAAAAATACTATCTGGCCGACCACGGCATCCGCGAAGCTGTCATCGGCGGCAACATGCAGGATATCAACCTCATCTTGGAAAACATTGTCTTCCTTGAGCTCAAACGACGTGGTTACAACGTAACCGTCGGTAAAGCTGGCGAGAAAGAAATCGACTTTATTGCCGAGCGCCAATCTGAGCGCATCTATATCCAAGTCTCCTACCTACTGGCATCGCCGGAAACCATTGAACGTGAATTCGGCGTTTACCAGACTATCCGCGATAACTATCCTAAATATGTTCTGTCATTAGATGAATTTGACATGAGCCGTGACGGCATCATTCATATGAATATCCGGGATTTCCTGCTAAAAAGCGACACCCCCATGGCAAATTGACCAGTCAACTGCTGACAAGTGTTGAAAAAACAGTTAAAAGCCCTATACTGCTTCCTCCACCAAAAGAGCCGGCAATCGGGGTGGTCTAATTGACCACTCGGATTGCCGGCTCTTCTTGTCTTCTACTGGTTGTTTCCCCTATTTTTTGTCAGCTAGTACCTCACCTGCTCCCGAAACGCTTTCCAATCGATAAACGATTCCGCATCAGGATGCTTGGTAAAGTATTGTTGATGCTCTTCAGCAGCTACGCGGAAATCTGTGAGTAGCACAGCCTTGGCGTAGCATTTCCGTACGGCTTTGCTGTTGGGGTCGTTGATGGTAAGGCCGGCCCCCGTTGCTGCTGGCGGTTTGCCGCGATTCGCCAGGAAGTGCATGTAAAACTGCAGCTGCGGCTCATCTTCGGCATCGGTGTACCAGACGCCGGCACGGAATTCTTTGCCAATCGCCTTGCCCTGTCCATCGGGACGGTATGGTGTCACGACGGCGAATAGGATATCCATCAGCATGGAGAGATCCACTTTTTTCGGATTGTACTCGACTTCGATGCCATGCACCTCATCGTCGTTACCCTCTCCTCTTAGATAGCCGATCTGCGTCGCTACGACACCGGGCAAGCCTGTGAACACGGCCTGCAGTTCGTGGAAATCGCCGCCCGAAAAATAAATTTTTTTCGTGTACATGCCTAACGGCCGCCTCCCTTCTCTTCCCGTGGATGGAACAGATCGTCCTGCCTTGCGGCCGCCCGTTGTACATCAAACATGCCGATAAGCTCGGCCACTGCCTGCGTCGGCGAAATCGTGCCGTCAAGAACCGCGTCCTTTACCTCGGGCATCCGGCCCTTGATGACCGGATCTTCGAGGAACAGGTTGTGCAGATGCTCATCGATCATGCTATGCATCCAGTCGAGCAGCTGGCCATCGCGTCGCTTTTGGAAGACGCCGCTTTTCTTGGTCATCTGTTCAAAGGCCTGCATGACCTCCCAGAGCTCTTCAAGCCCTGTCTTTTCGATGGCTGAGGCCAGATACGCATGCGTGGGCCAGCCTGGCGTAGCCGGACGGATGTATTCGATCATGCGCTCAAATTCGCCGCGGGCCACCTTGGCCTTGACGAGGTTATCGCCATCGGCCTTGTTGATGACGATGGCATCGGCAAGTTCCATGATGCCTTTTTTGATGCCTTGCAGTTCATCGCCAGCGCCAGTAAGCACCACGAGCATAAAGAAATCCACCATCGACCGCACCGTCGTTTCGGACTGGCCGACGCCGACCGTCTCGATGAGAATGATATCGTAGCCGGCAGCCTCACACATCAGCATGGTCTCGCGGCTCTTGCGGGCTACGCCGCCCAAAGTGCCACCGGCCGGCGACGGGCGGATAAAAGCCTCGGGCCGTCTTGACAGCGTTCCCATCCGCGTCTTGTCGCCAAGAATCGAGCCTTTCGTAACCGAGCTTGTCGGATCGACCGTCAGGATTGCCACACGATGCCCCGCATCGCAGAGCATATTGCCTAGCGCCTCGATCATCGTGCTCTTGCCAGCGCCCGGCACGCCCGTGATGCCGATGCGCAGGGCCCTGCCCGTGCGCGGCAGCAGCCGCTGGAGCACACGCTGGGCCTTCTTGAAATGGCGCGGACTGTTGCTCTCGATAAGCGTAATGGCCCGGGACAGGGTCATGCGGTCACCGCGCGCTACGCCCTCGACATATTCATCCTCGGTCAGCACCATGCGCCGCTTGGGCTTTAGCCTGCCGCTTTGGATGGCCGGATTGATATTGCCGACTGTCGTATCCTTGATGCCTTCGATGCCGCCCATGACCGAGCAGGCAAATTTCTCATCCTTTTCTTCTGGCACCCAGCTCGGCTTGCTGACCGAATATTTCTGTGCCATGCGTATTACCTCCCTATGCTTCTGCGAGCTCTTCTTTCGCCCGGTTGATGAGCAGCGTCAGCAACTTGCAGCCAGCCTCCGGGATATTCGTACCCGGTGCGAAGATGGCCACGGCACCGTGCTCATAGAGGAAATCGTAATCCTGCACGGGGATTACGCCGCCGATGGCGACCATGATATCCTCGCGGCCGAGTTTTTTAAGCTCCTCGACGAGCTGTGGCAAAAGCGTATTGTGGCCAGCGGCCAGCGAGCTGAACCCGACCATATGCACATCGTTATCGACGGCATCCTGCGCGGTTTCCTCCGGCGTCTGGAACAGCGGCCCTACATCGACATCCCAGCCCATATCCGCAAAGCTTGACGCAATGACTTTCTGGCCGCGGTCGTGGCCATCCTGGCCCATCTTGGCGACAAAGATACGCGGCCGGCGGCCCGTGAGTTCCTCGAATTCATCAGCCATATGGCGGGCTTTTTCGAGCGCGCTCTTGTTCGTGAATTCCGACGAATAGACACCCGAAATCGTATGGATGACGGCCTGATAGCGTCCCGAAACCTTCTCGACGGCATCGGAAATCTCACCGAGGGTACAGCGCACCCGGGCAGCTTCGACGGCGCATTCCAGCAGGTTGCCGTTGTCGCGGCTGTCGGCGGCCTTCGTGATGGCCTCGAGCGCGCGGCGCGCATCGTCGTCGTTGCGCTCGCTGCGGCATTTCTCCAGGCGCTCGATCTGGGCCTGGCGCACCGCCGTGTTGTCGATGGCAAGGATTTCCAGCGGATCTTCCTTGTCGAGACGGTATTTGTTGAGGCCCACGATGGTCTCATTGCCCGAGTCGATTCTGGCCTGCCGGCGGGCCGCGGCCTCCTCGATGCGCATCTTCGGCAGCCCCGTGCTGATGGCTTTAGCCATGCCGCCCAGCGACTCGACCTCCTGGATATGGGCCCAAGCGCGGCGGATGATCTCGTTGGTCAATGCCTCAACGTAATACGAGCCGCCCCAAGGATCGATGATCTTGCAGACCCGCGTCTCATCCTGGATGTAGAGCTGGGTGTTGCGGGCAATGCGGGCCGAGAAGTCCGTCGGCAGCGCGATGGCCTCATCCAGTGCATTCGTATGCAGCGACTGCGTATGTCCAAGAGCCGCGCCCATAGCCTCCATACAGGTGCGCGAAATGTTGTTGAACGGGTCCTGCGCCGTCAGCGACCAGCCAGAGGTCTGGCAGTGCGTGCGCAGCGCCATGGATTTTGGATTCTCGGCACCAAACGACTTGACGATTTTTGCCCAGAGAACGCGCGCCGCCCGCATCTTGGCCACTTCCATGAAGTAGTTCTTGCCGATGGCCCAGAAGAACGACAGGCGCTTGGCAAAGGCATCGACGGCCAGTCCGGCATTGATACCTGTGCGCAGGTACTCGAGGCCATCGGCCAGCGTGTAGCCGAGCTCGATATCGGCGGTGGCACCAGCCTCCTGCATATGGTAGCCCGAAATCGAGATACTGTTGAACTTCGGCATGTTCTTGGTCGTGTATTCAAAGATATCGCCAATGATACGCATCGACATATCCGGTGGGTAAATATAGGTATTACGTACCATGAATTCCTTTAAGATATCGTTCTGGATCGTGCCGGCCATGATAGACTTGTCAACGCCCTGCTCGATACCGGACTGGATATAGAACGCCAGGATTGGCAGCACGGCGCCGTTCATCGTCATCGATACCGACATCTGATCAAGCGGTATGCCCGAGAACAAGATGTTCATATCGAGCATCGAGCAGACCGAAACGCCGGCCTTGCCGACATCGCCGAGCACGCGCGGGTTATCGGCATCATAACCACGATGGGTCGGCAGGTCAAAGGCAATCGAAAGGCCCTTCTGCCCTGCAGCCAGATTGCGGCGGTAGAAGGCATTGGATTCTTCAGCCGTCGAAAAGCCCGCATACTGGCGGACCGTCCAGGGACGGAACACGTACATCGTCGAATACGGTCCGCGCAGGCACGGCGGAATGCCGCTGGCAAAATCGAGATGATTCATGTGGTCGTATTCCTCGTGGTTGTAAAAGGGCTTGACCGGAATATGCTCCATCGTGCGCGCCGTCATTTCGTCATAGCTGGCGCTGACCTGCTGTTCAAAGAGTTTCTGCCATTCTTCTTTCGTGTGCTGCGGTGCCTCCCGCAGATTCATGCTCGTAAAATCCGGATTCTTGAACGCTGCCATTATGCCATCATTCCTTTCTTCTGCTGCAGGAACTGCAGGATTTTGTAACAATTGGCTCGTACCGAAATGTAATCGTCAATGCCCGCCGCGTTGTACGTTTCGAGCAATTCTTTCGGTGCGGCTCCAGCCAGATAGACCGTAGCCGCTGGCAGCGCCTTATGAAGTTTTGGTGCTAAATCGGGAACGATTTCCGGATAGGTCGCATCGGTCGAACAGATGACCACGGCATCCGCCCCGGACTCGGCTGCGGCGGCCGCCGCTTCATCGGTCGTCTTGAAACCATCGTTACGCAAGACCTCAAAAGCCCCGACCTGCAAAAAGCCTGTGGTAAAGTCCGCCCTTGCCTTATGCTGCGGAATCGGCCCCATATTCGCCAGGAAAATGCGCACGTTATCCCCCTTGTCGGCTGCGTATTTTTCCGTGCGGTGACGCAGGCCCTCAAAGCGTTCACTCCAGCGGTGCGGCGTGATTTTCTCGACACTTGGCGCCTCACCAGTCTTTGGCAGTGCTGCCCAAAGCTCCGGCAGAGTTGCCCCAGCCTCGGCAGCCGCGATAGCTGCCGTCACCCGGTCTGTTTGAGCTTTCGACAGGGCCTCGAGTTTCTCCGCGCGATACTTGCCGTCGATATCCGCCAGATACGCTTCGATGGCCTCGGTACGCGCTTTTTTATTTTCGGCCCAATCCTCGGTGCGCGGGTCGAGAAGTTTCTCCGTCATATTCGGGTACATATTGTTACCGACAATGCGGTCGCGCCTGAGCTCGGCATTCTTGAACCGCTCAGCCAGCACCTCGCCGATGGCCTGCTGCGGCTTGCCAGCCTTCAGCGCCTCGACAATACCGCCTGCACCCTCCACCGTCTGGAAGGCCTCCCAGATCTTTTCCTTGACCTGTTTCGTCAGCGACTCCACCGCCCACGAACCACCGGCCGGATCGATTGGCTGCAAGAGACCGAACTCTTCCTGCAGGATAATCTGCACGTTACGCGCAATGCGGCGCGAGAACACGTCGCCCTTGCGAATCGGCTCATCAAACGGTGCATTCTCAAACGAATCGATACCGCCGACAACCCCCGAAAAGATTTCTGTCGTGTTGCGCAGCATATTAACATAGGGATCATAGACCGTCTTGAAGAACAATGCCGGCCGGGCATGGACATGCATGCGCTGGGACTCGGTACTGCCGCCAAAGGCCGCGATGATCTGCGCCCAGATGGGCCGCATCGCGCGGAGCTTCGCAATCTGCAGGAAGAAATTGGCCCCCATCGAAAAACCGAACATGATCTGGCTGGCCGCCTCATCAATCGAAAGGCCCCGTTTTTGCATCTCCCGCAAATAAGTGACTGCCGTGTCAATCGTATAGGATGCCTCCTGGATATCATTGGCACCGCCGCGGCTGTAGACATCGCTGCGGACCATAATCGTGCGCAGCTCCGGCGCATTGGCGATAGCCCATTTCGCACACTCCGCCAGCTCATCATAGCGGTCGCTGAGCGTTGCCGACAGGGTTCCCCGCTCGGCCAGCTCGCCAATGGGATCAGCACCGATAAAGCCGCAGACCGCCTGCATGTCTTTCCCCGATGCCCGGCGCACAGCCGCCACCATCGACAGCAACGGCAGTGCTGTCTGGCCGGCATAGAGGTAGAGCGGCTGCTCGTCGAGCTTGAGTCCATCGAGCAGTACATGCATATCGTCCAGCGTCGTTACGCTGCAGCCCTCATCGCCCGGCTTTTCCGCCTCGCGTGCATCCTGACCGGTCAAGGTTGACTGGTCAAGTTTGATATGATAGATTGTCGAGCCTTTTTCCAGCTCGTATTTCAGCAGCTCATTGTTCTCCGCAGGCATCGTCTCATCGCAGGCCTGGGCGATCCCCCAAGGCGACTTGATATAGCCATTGGGACGGGAGCCGCGCAGGAAATCATCCATGCCGGGGAAAGACGTGCGTGGAAGGATTTCCTCGGTGGTATTGCGGAAGTACATCGGGTCAAAGGTGATTCCCTCGTAGGTCTTGGTGAACATCTTCTTCTCAAAGGGTGCTCCCTTCAGGAGCGTGATACAGTTCTCCTTCCACTCTTCGTACGTCGGCGGCGTGAATTCGTCGAGCGGGACATCGGGGAACTCGGTCTGCTGCTCGGCCTTCTTCAGAATGGCCTGCAGGTCGAGTTCCGACTCTGCCTGTGTCTTTGTTTCATTACTCATATACATTTCCCCCTTTAAAGGTAGAATAATATATGCTCCATTTCATCCGCCCAGGCAAAAAAAGAAGGGTCTCGATCCTTCCACAAATCGAGACCCTTGCTGCAACAAAGGCAGCCAATACATAGAACTGAATGAAATGTATGAGCAATTTCTTCCCCACAGAAGATTCCATGAGGAAAAACCTTTCGCCTAAAGTCAAGAACAGCGAGAATACATACCACAATGAGCCCATTCCCTGCTGCATGCGGAAATAGGCTCATCTTGAAAAACATTCAGTTCTAACGGTCAGGTAAAAGCCTGACTCTTTCTAAACTAAATCGTCCAAGATCCCCATCCCCATCGCTCGCAGGTCAAACGGTGATCGTCAATCAGGCAGTTCTCCTGGCTCCAGTTCATCGCTCCTCCGCGCCTTCCCAAAGAGGCTTTTTCCCTCTCCAGTGACATATCTGCGGAGTCGCTCGCTGTTACAGTGGCGGGACCGCGCCGGATTTTACCGGCTTCCCTATTAAGTCTTGCGACACCTGATCCAATCGCGATATTCTGTTTTAACTGATATTTATTTTACTATTGTTTGGACTAATTGTCAAATTTTCGCGAAAAAAATCACAGGTCGAAATCACATCCCCCTAGGGCTTACAAATCTCGCGGAAATACTTTAAACTGTAATCATATTGAGGTCTTATTTCTTTCTTATTTAATGTTAGGAGTGATAGTATGCACATTCCAGAAAATTATCTGAGCCCGTCCACCTGCGCCGTCTTCGGTGCTGCCATGGCACCGGTCTGGTGGCTGGCCGTGCAGAAAGTCAAACAGGAAATTCCCAAGGAAAAAATGCCGCTGCTGGGAATTGGCGCGGCCTTTTCGTTCCTTGGCATGATGTTCAACCTGCCGCTTCCCGGCGGCACGACTGGTCACGCCGTCGGCGCCGTGCTGCTGGCCATCCTGTTCGGCCCTTGGTCTGCCTGCCTTGCCGTCAGCGTCGCCCTGTTCGTGCAGGCGCTCTTCTTCGGCGACGGCGGACTGCTGGCTTTCGGTGCCAACTGCTTCAACATGGCATTTGTCATGCCGTTTGCCGGCTGGGCCATCTATCAGCTCCTGAAGAAAGCAATGCCGCAGCATGATCTCGCTGCCGCCGGCATCGGTGCATATGCCGGCATCAATCTCGCCGCCCTTTGTGCGGCCATCGAGTTCGGCCTCCAGCCGCTGCTCTTCACGGACGCAGCAGGCCATGCCCTCTATTGCCCGTATCCGCTGTCGGTTTCCATCCCCGCGATGATGGCCGGCCACCTGACGCTTTTCGGTCTTGCAGAGGTCGTCTTCACCACAGCCATCCTGGCCTTCCTGAAGCAGGCTTCTCCCGCGCTTCTGGCAACAGATGGCCACGAGTCCCAGGGCAGCAAGGCTGTCTACGGCCTTCTCGGTCTGCTGATCCTCGGCACGCCGCTGGGGCTGCTCGCCACGGGTACCGCCTGGGGGGAATGGGACCCCGAGGAGCTCGCTGAGCAGGATTTCCTCGGCTCTGCACTTGGCTATACGCCAGCTGGCATGGAGGATGGCTTCACCTTTGACGCCCTGTTCCCCGACTATGCCATCGCCGGCCTGCCCGAATCCTTCGGCTATATCCTGTCCGCCATCATCGGCACAGCGCTCCTGGTGCTCGCCTTCAAGGCCTTCGCCTCCTTCTTCCACGCGCCAACCGATTATGACACATCCATCGCCAAACACTAAGGGGCTTATTGCATGTTGAAACTTCCTCCATGGGCAACACAGGAAGAACACTATCAGCCAAATCGGGACCGGGACTATTTCATCTCCCGGTCTCTTTTGCGTGTACTGACCGTGCTGCTCACCCTCCGTCAGCAATGCGCCGCTGGGAGCCGTTCCGTCTCGGCTCCGTGCGCGCTCTGTTTCCTGTTCTTCTGGCTGCTATGCTGCGCAGCCGCCCACACCGCGGCCTTCCTGCTCTGCCAGCTGGCACTCACCCTTGTCGTGCTCTGCCTGCTGCCAGGGCATATGCTGTGGCAGGCACTCCAGACGGCCTTTGCCGCCGCACTCTTCACCCTGCTGCTCATCCTGCCCGCCCTCTGGCTCGGCAGCGGCCCGCTCGTCCTGCTGCTGCCGGCCAAGACCTTCCTATCCGTCACCGCCCTGGCCAGCCTGCGGGCCTTCCTGCCGGGGAACGACATCACGGCGGCCCTGCGTGCCTTCCACGTGCCGCAAACGGTCATCTTTCTCTTGGACACGACGCTGCGCTATATCATCCTGCTCGGCGAGATTGCCAGCGATATGCTGACAGCGCTCAAGCTGCGCTCCGTCGGCAGCAACCCGCATAAGCAGCAGGCCATCGGCGGCATCCTGGGCACGCTGCTGCTGCGCTCGCAGAAAATGTCAGCCGACATGTATGAGGCGATGACCTGCCGCTGCTTCACCGGCGAATACCTGCCAGCCCGCCGCATGGCGTTCTGCCGCGGCGACACTCTGCTCATCCTGATTCTTTTCGGTTATCTTTATCTTTTCCTGCGTCTGGAGGTTATCCTATGATCCGCTTTGTTGATGTCTGCTATGCCTACGAAGGTGAGCCCGTACTGCGTCATATCAACTTCACCATCGCCAAGGGCGATACAGTTCTCCTGCGCGGCCCCAACGGGGCGGGCAAATCCACGCTGCTGCGCATGCTGAACGGTCTCATCTATCCCGAGCTTGGTACCTATCAGTTCCTCGGCACCGAGATCACTGCGGGCAGAATGCGCGACCATCGCTACTCCAAATGGTTCCATCAGCAGGTGGGCTTTGTCTGGCAGAATCCTGACGCGCAGCTTTTCTGCGGCAGCGTCGCCGAGGAACTCGCCTTCGGTCCTGAGCAGATGGGCCTTGCCCCCGCTGAAATCAAGCGCCGCGTCGATGATGCCCTGGAGCTGCTCGAGCTCGGTCATCTGCGCCGGCGCGCGCCCTATACCCTATCGGGCGGCGAAAAGAAAAAGGCGGCTATCGCCGCCATATTGACTATGAATCCTAGCATCTGGGTCTTCGACGAGCCCCTCAGCGCCCTCGATGAGAAAGCCCAAGCCTGGCTGCAGGAATTCCTGCAAGCCCTGCAGGCTGCGGGCAAGACCCTGATTGTCGCCACGCATGACGCAGGCCTTGCCCGGACGCTCGCGGCCAGGACATTCACGCTCACCGCTGACCACCAGCTACAGACGCAGGCATGACAAGCGCCACCTCTGCGCCAAAGCTCAGAGGTTTGCGAGCATCTTGTTGACCCGCACGCCGATAAACGCCGCCAGCAGTGCCTTCATGATATCGCCAGGGATAAACGGGAACACCGCCATGATAAGTCCCTGCCAGAGACCGACCTGCATGACGAGCATCATCGAGATCAAGCCGCCCACATAGGTCAGCGGCACACCGACGAGCACTGCCACCAGCGCATAGCGACGAAAGCCGACGGCCTTTCCCTTGAGCAGGCTGACCAGCAGGCAGACAAAGGGCCAGCCGAAGTAAAAGCCGCCCGTCGGCCCCAGGAGACGGCCAAGACCGCCCATGCCGCCGGGGAACACCGGCAAGCCCACGGCCCCTAAGAACACATAGGCCGCAATCGTGATAAAGGTAAGTTTTGGCGGCAGCACGAGCGCCGTCACCGTAAGCGCAACGGTCAGCGCGGTCACGAGCCCTGGCGTGAACGGCAGCGGGAACGAGATGAACGCCGATACACAGCAGAAGGCCAGACAAAGGGCCATCTTCGTCATCTGCCGCACCGTGAATTTTTCTTCTGGTAATTCCATTACTGTTTCTTTCTGCATAATAAAGACCTGCCTTAACCTATACCTTGATTTCCTGCCAAGCAAACGCCGCTGTACAGCGCTCCTCCTGCCAAAGCCGCCCGCTTGGCCAGTCTACAAACACAAAACCCGCATACGCTGCATGGAAAAAGCGCAGCACCAGCTTCGCTGCCCCCCGGGGACGCTGCGCAAGGAGCTTTTCCAGCAGCAGCAGTCCTGGGATCACAGGAGCATCCCCTTGATGGATGCTGTTCCCATCGCCGACGGCTGCCGCAAACGCCCGGACTTCAGCGGCAGAGATCCTCCACCACTCCCGCCCGGCCATCTGACATGTCAAATCTGACTTGTCAGATGTTGACATGTCAACGGCCGGACGCACCGGCTTATGCCCCAGCAGCATGGTCACCAGCAGCTGCTCCCCAGCGGCCTGACAGCAAACTGTCATGAGGCCATGCCGGTCTCTCAGCACCCGCAGCGCCTCGGTCTGCCCCTCGCCAGCGGAGAGCAGCGACCACTCGGCACGCATGATGACAGCACCAGCAAACCGCTCTCCCTGCAGGCACGCCAGCACCTCAGCCAGCGCCCGCAAATGATTCTTCTCCATCCCTTGACCTCCTGCAAACAATCTCATTATAAACACCGCGCCGCCTTTCGTCAACCTAGTATTGATTTTAAAGTTGACCGAATTCATACATATGATTATTGCTGGTTGCTATCATTCCTGTTATACTTATATATTAGGTCTATTAGTTATTAAGAAAGTTTATTAAAGGAGTTAACTTATATCATGATTCTTAATCGTAAATCGGTAGAGCTGCTGGCTCCGGCCGGCACTTGGGATGCGCTCGTCGCCGGCGTCGAGTCCGGTGCCGATGCCTGCTACCTCGGCGGCAAGCACTTCAATATGCGCATGCACGAAGGCGATTTCAACTTCGACAACGAAATGCTCAAAAAGGCCATCGCCTACACCCATGAGCACGATGTCAAACTCTATATCACCCTCAACAACCTCATCAGCGACGAAGAGATTCCAGCGCTGCGCGAATATCTTGCCTATCTCAATGAAATCAAGCCGGACGCTCTGCTCGTGCAGGATTTTGCTGTTCTCGAGCTCGTACACGAAATGGGCATCGACATCCCCATCCATACGTCGGTCATGATGAATACGCACAACGAGCACGCCATCGAAAAACTCAAAGAGTATGGCATCACGCGCATCGTTGTCGGCCGTGAGATGACGCTCTCCGAGCTCAGCCTGTTCCGTGAGCGCACGGGCATCGAGGTCGAATACTTCATGCATGGCGACATGTGCATGAGTGAAAGCGGCCAGTGCATCCACTCGGGTGTCGTCTTCGGCCAGAGCGGCAACCGCGGCCGCTGCCTCAAGCCCTGCCGCTGGGCTTACCAGCTCATCGACGAGCAGACTGGCGAAGTTCTCGACAAAGACAGCGACGGTGCTTACAAGCTGGCCCTCAAGGACATGTGCATGTACCGCTCGATTCCGCAGCTCATCCAGGCCGGCGTCTTCTCGTTCAAGATTGAAGGCCGCATGCGTCCGGCACCGTTTATCTGCCGCATCGTCTCCACCTACCGCAAGGCCATCGATGCCTATCTGGCTGACCCCATGGGCTACCAGGTTGACGAGGAAGGCTGGAAGAACCTCTACGAGAACCGCGCCCGGGACTTCACGACCACCTTTGCCTTTGGCAGCCCGACCAAGAAAGATATCGGCATGACCGGTGAGCGCGAACCGCGTTTCTTCAGCGATGCCGTCAAGGAAGCTGGCTTCCAGGATGAGATCCTCAAGAAAGAAGCTGACATCCAGAAGGAGAACGCTGCTCACCGCACGCTGAGCGTCCGCGTGAACACCCTTGACGCGGCAAAGGCTGCTGTCGATAACGGCGCCGATGTCATCTACGTAGGCGGCGAGGCCTTCCGCCCGTTCCGCCCATGGACACTTGCCGAATACGCCGACATCATCGCTTATGCCAAAGGCAAGGCTAAAGTCGTCATCAATACGCCGCGCACGACCATGCGCCGCGAATGTGGCGAGCTTGAGCAGTTCCTGACGGCGCTTGCCTCACGCCCGGAGCTTGCCGCCGACGGCATCATGGTCAGCAACCTCGGTTCGCTGAAGCTTGCCAAGCAGTACACCCAGCTGCCGATTCAGGCCGATGTCTCTTTCAACCTGTTCAATCATCTGGCCGCCAAATTCCTCAAGGAAAATGGCCTTACCCAGGCCTGCTCCTCGCTGGAGCTTTCGTTCGAGCAGCTGCGTGAGATTGTCGAAAACTCCGAGCTTCCCGTCGAGACCATCGTCCATGGCTCCTATGAGTCTATGATCTGCGACCACAACATCCCGGGCATGTCGCTGCCCCATTACAGCGAGCTCGACAACCCCGAGGTGCTTGACCGCCACTATGCGCTGCTCGACAATGCCAAGGAAAAACATTCCATCCGCATCGACCAGTTCGGCCGCAACCATATCTACTTTGCCAAAGACCTCTGCCTCTATCCGTATCTTGCGAAATTCAACGGCATCGCCTCCTACCGCATCGAGGCGCAGGATTACACGCCAGACTTTACCGGCAAGGTCACGAAAATCTATCGCAAGGCACTTGATGCACTGGCTGCCGGTCAGGAATTTGACCAGTCAAAACTTGACGAGCTCAAACAGGGCCCGCGCGAGCTTGGTATCGGCACCTTCCGCTTCCGCCAGAGCCGCAATTCCATCTAAACACTGCTACAAACAAAACACCCTCCGTGCCTAATATGCCGGAGGGTGTTTAGGAAAGGATACGCATAATGGAAGAACAGAAATACATTGGCCCTCAGGCCATCATCGAAAAGAAAAAGAAATATATCATGCCGTGCCTGGCGCATTTCTACTCGAATCCGCAGCAGATGGTCAAAGGCTCGATGCAGTACCTCTGGGACAGCAACGGCAAGAAATACCTCGACATGTACGCCGGGGTATCGGTCATGAATTGCGGTCACTGCAATCCCGAAATCACGGCCAAGATCAAAGCACAGGTCGACAAACTCCAGCATGTCTGCAACATCTACCTGACTGAAAACTTCGTCAACCTCGCTGAAAAACTCGCCGCAGTCACGCCGGGTGACCTGCAGAAATCCTTCTTCTGCTCCACGGGCTCCGAGGCCACCGAGGGCGCCCTGCTGCTCGCTGAAGTCTACAGCGGCAACAGCGAAATCATCGCCCTGCGCCAAGGCCTGCACGGCCGCACGAAGCTCGGCATGAGCGTCACAGGCCTTACGATGTGGCGCACGGCACCGACACCGGTCGGCGGCATCCACTTCGCCCCGAACCCAAACTGCTACCGCTGCCCGATGAATAAGAAGTTCCCAGAATGCGACTACGCCTGCGCCAACGCCATCGAGGATCTCATCAAGACGGCGACATCGGGCCATCCGGGTGCCTTCATCGCTGAGACGATCCAGGGCAACGCCGGCTGCGTCGTCCCCCCGAAGGGCTACTTCCAGCGCGTCAAGGAAATCCTGGAGAAGTACAACACGCTGCTAATCATCGACGAGGTCCAGACGGGCTTTGCGCGCACGGGCAAGCTCTTTGCCATCGAGAACTACGATGTCGTCCCTGACATCATGTGCATGGCCAAGGCTCTCGGCAACGGCACGCCGATTTCGGCCTTTATCGCAAGCAGTAAAGTCGCAGACACCTATACGCGCCCGGGCGCCTCGACGCTTGGCGGCAACCCGGTTTCTTCCGAGGCAGCGCTCGCCGTCCTCGACTACATCGAGGAGCACAAGCTCGCCCAGAACGCCATGGAGCGCGGTGAGCAGCTGCGCGCCGGCCTGCGCGAACTCCAGAAGAAGCATCCGGTCATCGGCGATGTCCGCGGCCTCGGCCTTATGGACGGTGCCGAATTCATCCATGCCGATGGCTCCGAGGCCCCCGAAATCCTCGATGATGTTTTGGAGACCCTCAAGGACCGCGGCTTCATCATCGGCAAGAACGGCGTAGGCCGCAACGTCATGGCCTTCCAGCCGCCCCTTGTCATCACCAAAGAAAACGTCGACGACGTGCTCAACGCCATCGACATGGTACTGACGGAGAAAAACCTCTGATTCCCGACATAAAAATCCCCCCGCTAGCCTCTAGCGGGGGGATTTTCTTATCATTCATTCTGCCTCGTGCTCATGCACTTCGGCCTGCTCGTTCTTGAGCGCCTGGATTCCCTGCTGGAACTCCTCCATCGTCAGCGTGAAGTACGGCAGCGTCTTCAAGGCTTCATACACTTCCTGCTGGGATTTGGCGCCATCGAGTTTTTCGCCTACGGATTCTTCCGTCAGCGCATGCAGCAGCATATGCTCGATTTCAGCGATTTCCATCTATGCTTCATCCTTTCGTCCTATGCTGCTACTATTTTGACGGGTCAAAGGGCAAATGTCAAGGTCAGACCGCAGCCTCGGCATCATCGTCACGGCTCGCGCTCTGGCGCGCCGCATACTCCGGCTGCTCTTCGAAGATGACCGTCGGGGCCAGATAGAAGCCGTTGAAGCGCGTCGCGCTGACGCTGGTATAGGAGCCCATCTCCGTCACCAGCAGGTTGTCGCCCACATGGAGCTGGGGCGCCATGAAGTCGCGATAGAGCACATCGATGCCATCGCAGCTCGGGCCCGCGAACACCGACGGTTTCTTCTCGCCCTTGCCGAAGCAGTGGAGCGGATAGGTCCAATGGTCGTACATGATGCCCGAGAAGCAGCCATAGATGCCCTCGTCGAGGATATACCATGGCGTGCCCCCACGGTCCTTCGTGCCGATGACTGAGGTCACGAGGTTGACCGCCGTGCCGCACATGTAGCGCCCCGGCTCCGTCCACACTGCCGTATCCGGGAACAGGCGGTCAATCTGGCGGTTGATGGCCTCCATCATAGCGGCCAGATCCACCGTGAGCCCATCGGCATCAGGCACAGGGAAGCCGCCGCCTATATCGAGGTCAGTAAGGTGCATCCCACGAGCTTCCGCCTCATCGAAAAGGTTACGAACCAAGAGCAGGGCCTCCTCATACGCCGCCGTCGACAGCGACTGGCTGCCGACATGGAAGCAGATGCCCATCGCATGCAGGCCAGCCTTCTCAGCCTGCTCCAGCAGGTCGAGGGCCTCCTCCATCGGCGCACCGAACTTCGTGTTGAGATCGACCAGCGCCTTGTTGTTGCGCACCTGGATGCGCACCAGCACATCAGCCCCTGGCACGTATTTGGCCATCTTGCCGATCTCCGTCACGTCGTCAAAGGTGAAGCGGCGCACACCATAGACCGCAGCGGCCTGCAAGCCACGCACATCCTTTACAGGATTGGCGTAAATCATCCGCGAGCCATCGATGCCCAGCTCTGCCAGAGCCTCCATCTCGCCAGCCGAAGCCACATCGAAATGCGAGCCCAGCGATGCCAGCAGCTTGAGGATGGCCGGCGTCGGATTCGCCTTCATCGCGTAATAGACACCTGCGCTCGGCAAGTGCTTTCGCATGAACTGGTAGTTCTCCTCAACTTTATCCAGCGATGCGACGAGGAATGGCGTCGGAATCCGCTCTGCCATCTTGTTCATTTCCTTTTCCGTGAGTCTGAAACTCTTCATAACACATTAACACGACCTTATCTTGTAGATTTAAGACCAAACAGAAAATTTAGTCTCATGGGTGTATTCTATTACAAAACCCGCGCCAGTACAAGGTATAAACTCTAATTTTATACAACTTTTCACCGAATTATCATATTCATTTGCACACAGCGGGGAAAGAGAGTATAATAGGTGGGTACTAAACGAGAGAGGTGTACTATGGCTGATAGATTTTATGAATTGACTGTTGCAGGCTGCACGCGCTCCCTGCCGATCCTGAACGTCACGGATAAACTGGCCATCGCCGGCTTCATCATGCTGGGCGATCCGGATCTGACGCTGGCCTGCGCCAAAGAGCTGGCCAAGAAGATCCCGGCAGATACCGACATCATCCTGACCGCTGAGACGAAGGGCATTCCCCTCGCTGCCGATCTGGCCCGCGAGCTTGGCATGCCGCGCTACATCGTAGCCCGCAAATCCGTCAAGGCTTACATGGAGAACGCCATCTGGGTCGAGGATATCTCCATCACCACGAAGGGCGTCCAGAACCTTTGCCTCGACGGCGTCGATGTCGACCGCATCAAGGGCAAGAACGTGCTGCTGCTCGACGACGTCATCAGCACGGGCGGCTCCATGAAGGCGCTGCGCGAGCTGACCGAAAAAGCAGGCGGCAAGGTCGTCGGCGAAGCCTGCGTATTGGCTGAGGGCGATGCCTCCAAGCGCGATGACATCATCTTCCTCGAGCCGCTGCCGCTGTTCGACGCACAGGACTGAATCCAGCCAAACAAAAACTCCGTCCGGGATATTCCCGACGGAGTTTTTTTGTTGGCACAGGAAAGCGATCAGAACTTGACCGTCACGCCGGCGCCAACGCCGTTTTCACGTTTGCCGTTCTCCGGCTTGAAGTTGTGATAGTTGATGTTGAGGTCAACGTTGAGCAGCAGGTTCTTGTTGACACCGACCGACACCTCGTTGAAGTCCTTGCCAGCGACATAGGACGCATAGGCATCAAAGCCCATGACCCTCGGCGTGCTGACTGCTACGCCGCCAAAGAGCTGGTTCTTATCGCCCGGCAGATCCCAGCGGTAGCCGCCGATGAGCTTGACCTGGGAGCCCACGACATCATACTGCAGGTAGAGGTCCTTCTGGTCACCATACTGGTCGCGGCGGGCCAGCTGCGCGCCGACCGTAGCCTTGCCGCTCACCTTATGTTCAAGGTAGGACTCGTTCGTCCCCACCCCAATTGCCGTCTCATTTGCGGCCATCTGATTGACCGGTGCAGCCATGACCGCCGACGAAGCCGCCAGCAATGCACCCAGCGTCAACAATGCTGTTTTTCGCATGGAAAAACTCCTTTCTGGAATACCTAAGAAATACCAAGTACTAGCGTAATCGTTTTCGCGCCATCTGTCAATTAATCGTCCATTAAAATGGCCACATCACTCCTGGCGCAGCGCATCATAGAGCTCCACCATCTCGCGGATATTCTGGATTTCCTGGGCACTCATATCATGGCGGCGCGACTTGCCCCCCTCCTTGTAATACACGAGGGTCGCCGCCCCCGCAGCGATGATCCGGCGGAAGGCTGCCAGCGTCGCCGCATCGGCATTCATCACATAATTCTCCGACAGCCAGGACGCGTCGGAAGACATATGCTTGCGCAGCTCTGACGGGTCGAGCACGAGTGTTACCGTCTGCCCGCCCGCATAGATGTCGAGCCGGTCCCCCATGATCCAAGCCGTCTGCTCCGCATCGGTGATCGAATAGTAGTAATAGATATCGTTCTTCAGTACACAGCGGTCATTCTGCGCAGCGACAAAGGGCCGCAGATAGACCCCCGTCGGCAGTTTCTTCGGCCAATGGTGCTTATAGTAGGTCACACCATTGATTGTCTCTTCCCACATCTCGCCAGCCGCCCGCTCACGCCTTGCAGCAGCCTTACGCGGCTTCTCCCCTTCGTCCTTCGCTTCACGGGCCTTGTCGGCCGCCTCACGCGCCTGACGTCGTGCATCGATCTCCTGCTGCGCCTCCTGCTCTATCTTTGCCTGCTGCTGCTCATGCTGGACGCTGTACGCGTAATACGCCATGCCGCCGATGACCATGATGAGCAGATACAGGATCGCCGCCGCCAGGATGATATGCGATTTCTTCACTGTCACCCCTCCTACGAAAAAGAGCCCGGCAGGACAATCCTGTCAGGCTCTTTCTGGATACTCAACCGCGTATCGCTAATCGCAAAGGATTAGTATTTGACGCTGGATTTGAATGCCAGGCTATCGCTAGCAGCAATCTCGATCGTAGCGCCCGTCTGCGGGTTACGGCCCTGACGTGCATTGCGATGAGCTTTCTTGAACGTACCGAAGCCGATGAGACGGATCTCAGCATCAGCTTTAACGCTCTCCTTTACCGTTTCGAGCAGTGCATCGACAACAGCTTTCGTATCTTTCTTGGATACGCCAGCAGCCTCTGCAACTTTATCTACCAGTGCGGATTTGCTAAGTACTTCTTTTGCCATAGTGAGTAATCCCCTTTCACTTTGATAACACGACGTATTATAACGAATTATCTTGCATTCGTCAATCATTTTTGCCCGGCAGGCACAAATTTATCGAAAATCAGCCGACTGTAGTGCGTTCCGCCGCAGCCACAGCGTCGTTGAGAGCCGCCTCGTAACCGGCAGCATAGCCATCCTGTTCCCGGCTCGCACCATAATCACGCAAGAGATCCAATACATCCTGCAGCTGGTCGTCCGTCCACGCGCTCATCGCGCACATCGTTCCCAGTTTATCAATGCAAGCCAGTTCTTTCCCCTGTGTATCTACAGTCATCACGATTCTCCTTCACACACAATTTGCATCAAAGCGGACATATGTCCTATTTTGTCCGGTACCTATGACAGTATACCACGGGAATTTCTTCATAAACAGTCTTGACATTTTGTTTCTTTTTCCCCCGCAGGCTCCCAAAAGTTTACTATCCCTTGCAACTATGATATGATGACTACAAGGATTAAGTGTGTCGATGCAACGACAAATCCAAACAGCAAAGGAACGATGACTATGAACCCATCCATGGAAATTGCCCTTTTCCTGGTACTTATCATACTCGTCCTGACGTTCCTGCTTTACCAGGAACACCAGCGGCGCACCGAACAGCATGATTATTTCCATTGGCTATGCGAGACCGCAGGTCTCTATGTATTCGATTACGATCCTGTCCACGATACCATGCGCCTGTCAGCCACCTGCGCCACTGCTCTGCAGCTGCCCGAAAAGATTCATCCCTTTTCGCGTGCAGCCAGCCAGGTCAGCACGCCATTTGCCCAGGTCGGCATCCGCTTCCTCAAGCAAGCCATGCAAAACCCGGATAAAACGGCTAATCTCTGCCTTACTTACGACAACGCCCACACCTGTTTCTATCGCGTAACCGCACATAACTTCGCCGGCAGAAAACAGGCCGTGCAGCATACCATCGGCTTCTTCTACGACGTCACCGCTGAGATGCTGCGCGAGAAACGGCTCGAACGCAAGGCCGCCATCGATCATCTGACGGGAGTCTACAACCGCGGCGCCGTCCACGAGCTCATCCGCCTCGCCCTCAAGGACCAGACGCCGAGCGCCTTCATCATGCTCGACATCGACTATTTCAAATCCATCAACGACACCGCTGGCCACCAGGCTGGCGACGAGGTCCTGCGCAGCATCGTCCGCGTGATTCGCGAGCACATCCGCCACACCGACATCGTCGGCCGCATGGGTGGCGACGAATTCTGCATCTACCTCCCCAACGTCCCCTCGCGGGAATACGCCCAGATACTCTGCGAACGCATCCGCTCCACGATTCCCAGCGAGATCACCTACGGGAATCAGCAGCACCCGGTCACCATGAGCATCGGCTGCACCATCTCCCGGCCCACCGATAACTTCACCAGCCTCTATTCCCGTGCCGACAACGCCCTCTACCAGTCCAAGCGTCAGGGCCGCAACAAAGTCACGATCGACGACAAATAAACGCCAAGAGCCATCCATAAGCGCAAGATCATCCAGCTTATTGATGGCTCTTTTTTCACGCTCCGGCTCTAACCAGAGAGGAATTTCAGAAAACATCCAGAAGTAAAGAATATCCGCCAGGCACTATGCCAGAAGCAAAGAAACAAACGGAAGGAGAATACTTATGCGTTACAAAAACTTGACAGCAACGGCGCTCACAGCATTTTCCCTGCTCATTCCTTGGAACAGTGGTACAGCCATGGAAAAAGCCGCCACGCCCCCCAGCGCCACCGCCAGTCTCAGGACCTGCATCTACCAGCAGGCCGGTCTCTATCTGCGGATTCCCCGGGACCTTGACCACCTGCTGCTGATAAAAACAGGTAGTGGCCAGCAGCTTTTTTCCGTTGCGGAACGGGCGTCCGTCGAAGCAGCCAAAAAAGAGATGCCAGCCTACGATGGCGCAGGCTGGCTTTTTGCCATCGGCAAAGTCACAGAAACCGAGCTTCATGAGATGCTTTGCGCAGATATGTCTGGCAGGGAATTATTCGCCCAGGACCAAGCCGGCAACTATTTTATCTTCTATCATCCTACGGATGTGCGCTATATGCGGGAGTCAGCAGACGCCATGCGGCAGGATCAAGAAACATGGAGCAAGCTCTGTGCCTGGGCCCATAACGATGTACCTCAGCATTTCATCGCCGATAACGGCCTGATTGCCTTAACAGCAGATAACAGTTCCATCGGTATCGCGCTAGCCCATATCATCTACCAGCCTGCCACCAAATACACCCTGTCCCGAAATGGTGAGCAGCCGCGCAATGGCAATCGCACCAAGGCCACCCCCTTCGTCAACATGCTACTATACGGCAATTCTTTTGCAATAGCCCCAGAGCCAAAATCCCTGCCAGACGAGTCGCCGGCCCTGACCCTGACCCTGCCCGGCGAAAAAGTCTCTCTGACCTTCTTTCAATGTGAAAGCAGCACCTATGTCCTTGAACGCAGGCAAAATGGCGAAAAAACGCTCTACCAAGCCATCCCGCGCGAAGAACATGCTGAGGCCCTTGCCGTCATGCAAGACTGGTATACAGCCCTGCCCCACCCCTAAGTCAGACTTGTCTTTTTCGCAGCAGAATTGATATTTTTTCTATCTGCCTAAACACTTTTCACATCCGAGGATATAAAGAACAGAAAGCAAGACAACAAACCCAAAGATGTGAGGAGGAAAATAAAATGGCTAAGAATCTCATGAACAACAACCGCATGACGGACAAGGAACTTTCCCTGGTATCGGGCAGCTTCGATTACGGCTACGGGCGCGACAAGGACATCTGGGTAGATGGCAAAAAGTACTACGTCGTATATAATCGCACCCTCAACCAGAACGAGTTTTATGACTACGCCAAAGGCGATGTGACCAGACAAATGATTCAGTGGAACCTTGATTGCGGGCAGACGCAAATGCGCTATTACAACCAAAGAGTTGGCGACCTTACGGCCAGTGTGCAGGATGAAGCCAGATCACGTGGAATGAAAAAGAATGCGGTTGCCACGCCGCCGATGACTCGCATTGCAGGCGTTGGTTCAGCCGGTTAAGCCAGCACCAAAAGTGACCACCTGCCAAATAGACAAGGCTGTTGCATGAATGTTCACACATCACATGCAACAGCCCTTCGTTTTTCCTTGCAGGAAATCCGCATTGCCTGCAGAATGTATGACCAAAAACAGATCCGATGAATGTGCAACAGCAAACGAGGTGATTCCATGTACTACAAACTGAAAGACGAATTCCGGCTGCGAGGCTGGGAGCTTTTGCCCACAGGCATCGTACAGCGCCTTTCGGGAGCAGTGGAATTCCTGCCCCCTGCCGTTTACCGTACCTTGCAAAAGGCCTGTGGCTCCCTGCCTGTCGGGAGTGCACTCTTTTCTGCCGAAGAAAAGCAGATACTCTCCGAGCTATGCGCGGCTGAGATTCTGGTAACATGCGAAAAGCCTGCGCCCCTATCTGCGGAGCAGAGATACCACGCCTATCCGAACCGCTTCCTCTATTCCATCCATTGGGCCATCACCAGCAACTGCAACTGCCGCTGCCGCCATTGTTATATGTCAGCCGGAAAACATACAGAAGCTGATCCCTCCCTGGAGGATTGCCTCGAAATCATCCGGCAGATGGAGGCCGCAGGCGTCCGCACCGTGTCGCTGACAGGCGGCGAGGCACTCATGCGGCGGGACTTTTTCGCCATCGTGGATGCACTGCTTGCAGCGGATATCCTTATCGTCACCGTCATGTCCAATGGCCTGCTGGTGAACGAAAAGACGCTGGACGAGTTCGAGCAGCGGGGCCTTAGGCCAGAGTTCAACATGAGCTTTGATGGCATCGGCTGCCATGACTGGCTGCGGGGTGTTCCCGGAGCTGAAAAGGCTGTACGCCGGGCCTTTGCCCTCTGCAAGGAGCGGGGCTTTCCCACGGGGGCAGAATACTGCCTGCACAAGGGGAACCTATCAGCGCTGCGGGATAGCATCAAGCTGCTAGGCGAACTAGGCTGCCAGACCTTGAAGGTAAACCGTCTGAATCTTGAAGGCGAGGCGCTGGGCATCACCGATTGCGCCATCACCCGCAGCGAAGAGTTCCAAACCTACCTGGATTATATCCCGCATTTTTATGAGGACGGTGCGCCGCTCTCCCTGATGCTGTCAGGTTTTTTCCACAGCGATGGTATGGATGACTTTACGATTCCTTTCGTGAAAAACGACGAAGAGGAGGATTGCAGCGCTTACTGTCTATGTGGTCATGCACGCAACTATATGTATATCACCGCCGAAGGAGCGATGGTTCCCTGCATCCCCATGGGCAGCACCGAAGGCGGGCGGCGCCACTTCCCCAATATAAGGGAAACGAAATTAGCCGATGCCCTCCGTGATTCGCATTATATGGGCTTTATCGACACGCGGCTGCGGGACTATTTCGCCCACAATCCAGGCTGCAAGGCCTGTGAATTCAGAAACCGCTGCGCAGGCGGCTGCCGCGGCCGCGTGGCCGCATCGGGCCACGGCGATGATCTTTTGGCCCGGGACGAAGACACCTGCGCGTTCTTCCGCGGGGGATGGTATGAGAAACTGCTGAAACTAAAACGGTAAATAAACCATAAACACTTTTGCCCCTTCGGAAATATAAAGGACAGAAAGATACCTGAACAAAAGGGAGGAATACATCATGGCAACGGAAAATGTGGCAAAATTCTTTGAGCAGCTGGCACAGGACGCAGCGCTGGCAGAAAAGCTCAACAACCTCGATAAGGCCTTCGCAGAGACGAATGACACTTCGGCAGATGATGCTGCCATGCGTGAAAAGGCAGCTGAGGCTATTGTCCTCCCACTGGCAAAAGAAATCGGTCTCCCCTTCACCCTTGCGGAATTGAAGACATACGAGCATGAGCAGCTGAAGAAAATGACCTTGGCATATGACGAACTCGAGCAGGTAGCTGCTGCCGGCCGTCCGCATAATACGGGAAAAAGAAAGTCGACGTCAGAAGGGTTTAATGCCTGTGCCTTTCTTGGTGTAGGACTGGGAAAAACTAAGAAAAACGGGAAAACCGCCTTCTGCATATTCCTCGGCGGCTCCAACGGCCCGATAGCAGGGTGCTGACAATCTTCAGCTAAGAAAACGAGCTTGGCAAATGAGGCTATTGCATGTAAACAGCATGCAATAGCCTCATTTTTCATCAAAAAATCTAGTAGCTCTAAATTGTCTCCCCAAACAAAAAACGCACGAAAAAAGACCCCGCGAAAACATCGCGAGGCCTTGATAGCACTAATGGTGCCGGAAGCCGGACTTGAACCGGCACGTTGTTGCCAACGGCAGATTTTGAGTCTGCTGCGTCTGCCAATTCCGCCATTCCGGCAAAATGACACTTACGTGCGTCATCAACGGTTAGTAGTATAGCATCCTATACTTTGTTTGTCAAACATTATTTTTTAGATTTTTCAGGAGCCTTATCCCAGCCCTTGGCCTGGACTTCTTCGCGCGCTTTCTGCTTGATCTGCTCCTGGTACTTTTCCATTTCATTGCGCACGGTCTGCAAATCAGAACGCCTATAACGGAATTCGCCGCAACGGGCATTGTATTCATTGATCATCGCATTGAATTCATCAATCGCTTTGTTGTTATACTGGTTGATATGTGGGCGCATAGCCTCCAGCTTGATATCCATCATAGCCATCCAGCGAAGTTCCTCACGATTCAAAGTCGTGCTCTTGCCCTGCGGCGGTTTGGAAATCTTAAGCGGCAGCCCCATGGACTCCTGCTTCTCAGCCTCCGTCATCTCTGCTGCCGCCGAGGCATCCATATGCTCGTAGATGGCCGGCTTGATCACATAGATAACCAGCAATGCCGCGACCGCATACACTACCCATTTACCAAAACCACGCAGCATCCGCGACGCCAGGCCTGGCTTTTCTACCGCTCCTGGTTCAGCTGTATCACCTTTTACCTTCTCGGCCAGCCGTGCAGCCTCTTGCTGCAGCTGTTCATTCTTATCATCCATTTTCATCCCTCTTTCCGCCCTGCGGGCACTTTGCGGCCAGTTGCAAAGCCAGCCGCCATATAAAATCCTTTTTTAGGATAACCACCCTTTCTTAGACGTTCCTGCTATATTCATGAAAATTAGCTAAAAAATGAATTTCTTGCTGAGATTTTTGTAGTTTTTTTATAGTTTTCCGTAGTTTTGCCTAGTGAATGGTTAGAATATCTTATGGGTTGATAAAAACTATTTATTTATGGAAAGGGTGTTATTTCTATGAAAATGAAACGTCCACTTGTTGCCATGATACTGGCTGCGATGATGGCTGGCGGCCAATGCTTTGCCAGTGCTGCCACGGGAGACAAGCCTGACATCAAAGTGCTGGCTACCGGTGGTACCATCGCCGGCAGCGCTGCCTCCGACACCAAGACCACTGGCTACAAAGCGGGTGCCCTTGGCATCGACACGCTGCTCAACGCTGTTCCCGAGACAAAAAACTATGCAGTTCTCTCCGGCGAGCAGATCTGCAGCATCGACAGCAAGGACATGACCGATGATATCTGGCTCAAGCTGGCCAAGCGCTGCAACACGCTGCTCAAGGATAAAAACGTCGATGGCATCGTCATCACGCACGGTACCGACACGCTCGAGGAGACCGCCTACTTCCTGAACCTCACAGTCAAGAGCAAGAAACCGGTTGTCATCACCGGTGCTATGCGTCCCGCTACGGCCATCAGCGCCGACGGCCCGATGAATCTGCTCAATGCCGTCCGCATCGCCGCGGATAAGAAATCTGCTGGCCGCGGCGTCATGGTCGCCCTGAACGATCAGATCGATGCCGCCCGCAACGTCACGAAGACCAACACCACGTCCGTCAACACCTTCCAGTCCCCGCTGGTCGGCTCGATCGGCGTCGTCAACGACGGTGTGCCTGAGTTCTATGGACAGACCACGCGCCTCAACACGACGGCTTCTGAATTCGATGTCACGAACCTCGACAAACTGCCGTATGTCAAAGTCATCTATGGCACTGCCAACGATGACGCACTGTTCGTCGATGCTGCTATCCAGGCAGGCGTCAAAGGCATCGTCTACGCAGGCACGGGCAATGGCTCCATCCACAAGGATGCCGAAAAAGCACTGGCCAAAGCCTCGGCTGCCGGCATCGTTGTGGTCCGCAGCACGCGGCTGGTATCCGGCACGGTCATCCCTGCCGAGCAGTCTTATATCGATGAGCATTTCATCGATGGTGATTCCCTGAATCCGCAGAAATGCCGCATCCTCTTGCAGCTCGCATTGACCAAGACACACGACCTCAATGCAATCCAGGATATGTTCCACAAATATTAAGCTGCATTTTTTTCTCGAGCAAGCATAAGCCATCCAGGCTTCATGCTTGCTCAATTTTTTTTGGGGCTAAAGAGGAGATACTGACACTTTGCCGAATATATTACGATGGGATACGTAAGGTTATTGTCCTCAGAAAAAATGCCAGCCTGAGGACAGGGTATGAAGAAAGGATGATTTTATGAACAAAAAGAAACTCTGTGCCGCACTTCTGGCGATGAGCTTTGTCTTCGGGACTGGCGCCAGCATGAATGTCGAAGCCGCTACGCGCGCTGAAATCGCGCAGATCAGCGTCAAGAAGAACGGCAGTGACTTCAAGTATTGGAACCAGGATTCTGCTTCCTTCAAAGCTCTGACCAACTACGTCAAGGACGTGACGAACAAAAAGAGCCCGAACTACATCCCGGTCGAAGATCGCATCGCTGTCTTCGACATGGATGGCACGCTGCTCGGCGAAAGAACACCGTCCTACTTCGAATGGATGATGTATCTTGAGCGTGCGCTTAACGACCCGACCTACACGCCGTCAAAAGAAGACCGTGAGTATGCGAAGGTCGTCAAGGCTGCCATCGACAAGCAGGCCATCCCGGAAGACATGGAAGGCAAAGAAGCAAAATCGCAGGCTTCCGTCTTTGCCGGCATGACGCAGCCCGAGTATGAAGCCTTTGTCAAGAAGTTCATGGAGACCCCGGCTGAGGGCCTGACGAACCTCAAACGCGGCGAGGAGTTCTACCTGCCGATGGCTGAGGTTGTCTCCTATCTCAAGAACAACGACTTCGACATCTGGATCGTTTCCGGTTCCGACCGCGATGCACAGCGCGTGCTGATGAACGGCGTCCTGCCAATCAAACGCGATCACTTCATCGGCACGGACATCATGACGCTCGCTTCGGGCCAGGGTAAAACCGATGGTCTTGAGTATGTCTACGACAAAGACAAAGACGTACTCGTCCGCGGCCAGTTCGTCCTCAAAGACGTCAAGATGAACAAGGTCTCCAACATCGCCCGCGAAATCGGCCGTCAGCCGGTTCTTGCTTTCGGCAACAGCTCCGGCGATGCTTCGATGTTCAACTACACCATCAGCAAGAACAAATATAAATCGCTGGCCTTCTCCCTCTGCTGCGACGACCTCGAAAACGATCTCGGCAACACGAAGAAAGCTGACAAGATGAAAGCTGACTGCCAGAAAAATGGCTGGATTCCGGTATCCATGCGCGATGACTGGAAGACCATCTATGGCTACAATGTAAAAGTCGCCAAATAAGCACAGACTTTCTAAGACCAAAACAAGCAAACAACAAAAAGCCGGAAGGCTGACATGTCAATCTGACAAGTCA
>NZ_VTOZ01000023.1:0-48942 GCF_008271345.1 Pseudoselenomonas caprae | reverse complement strand
AACTTTTTCAATGCTTAGTTAAAGGCAAAAAATATTTTTAGCAAAGCATCTAAGTGAAGCGTTGATACTCCCCTGCCCGGCGGCGCGGCTTTCCTCGAATAAAAACACGGTAATTTACAAACTGCAATTTATAATACAAAGATCCGCCGACACATCTCTGCATCGGCGGACCAACAATCATATTCTCTTAGAGCAGATGGGCGCGCAGTTCCTCGCCGCTCTGTGCGCAAAGATAAGCCGGTGCGATATCGAGTACCGTGCGGCAGCCAGTCTGCCCCTCTTTTGCGAGGCGATAGGCGGCACGCGCATAGGCGATCAGCACACTCGTGGTGAACTCCGGATTGGAATCAAGGTCGAGCTTGAATTCAATGACATGCTTGTTCTCCTGCGCATGCCCCGTCGTGCCCGTGCGGATGACCGAACCGCCATGCGGCAGGCCGCGATGGTTTGCCTGCAGCTCCTCCTCGCTGATGAACGTCACCGTCGTATCATAATCGGCAAAGTAGTTCGGCATCGTCTTGATCTCGTTCTCGACGTAGGCTGCATCAGCGCCTTCCTCCAATACGACGAAGCACTCGCGCGTATGCTTCTGGCGCGTCGTAAGTTCAGGATTCTTGCCAGCACGGACAGCCTCCAAGGCTGCCGGAACCGGCACCGTATACTGGCGGGCATCTTTCACGCCCTTGATGCGGCGGATGGCATCGGAATGCCCCTGCGACACACCACGCCCCCAGAACGTATAGTCCCTGCCCTGCGGCAGGATAGCATTGCTGTAAACACGTGCCAGCGAGAACAGGCCCGGATCCCAGCCGACGGAGATGATGCCGATATGCCCCGACTCCTTGGCTGCCTTATCAACAGCAGCATAATGCTCGGGAATGCGCGCATGGGTATCAAAGCTGTCGATGATGTTGAACAGCTTTGCATACTTCGGCCCCTGCACCGGCAGATCCGTTGCACTGCCGCCGCAGAGGATCATGACATCGATCTTGTCTTTCCAGGCCTCTGCCTCATTGACGCTCACAACCGGCACACCAGCCGTCGCGATCTTGAGCGCCGACGGATCGCGGCGTGTGAATACTGCCGCCAGCTCCATATCCTCATTAGCGGCCACGGCGCATTCAACACCCCGTCCTAAATTGCCATAACCCAGAATACCAATACGAATGCTCATCAGGAACTACCCCTCTCTGTCAAAATACCAACCATTCATGAAGCATCAAAAATACGCTATTAATATACCATACCTGCCCTGTCTTGCAAATGATTTTTCGCAGATTCCACACCGCAGATTTCCCTATACAATTGCGCAACAACCCGCTATAATAGAAACATTACCGTCAAAATCTCAAGACAGGAATCAGGAGGTCTTTTGCATGATTACACCGGAACTCATCGCCCGCATCAACGAGCTTTCCCGCAAGAAGCGCTCCGTTGGCCTTACGGAGGAAGAACTGGCTGAGCAGCAGGCTCTGCGCCGCGAATATCTCGATGGCATCCGCGACCAGGTGAAGGGCATGCTCGACAACATCGAAGTCGTCGACGCCCCGCTGCAGCCGCAAGCCCAGCCAAAGGTCACGCGCATCAACGAGGTTTCGTTCTCCCTGCGCCGCCAGCTGCACTGATGCGGATATCCAGGCACACAAAAAGGGACTGCCAGCTATCATGCAGCAATCCCTTTTCAAAGCAGGGGTCCAAAATGCCGTTCGCTTTTCATGCCTAAAACCTGCTGCTCGCAGGTGGGTGCCCTAAGTCTGACTTCTGGCATTCGCCGAGGCGGACCTCCATCAGAATCAAATCAAGCTCCCTATAAAAAACGTAGGTTAGACATAACAAAGCCCGCGCACATTCCAGGCTTATCCTTCTTTGTCTGTATAATAGCATAAAAAAATTATGCTTGCAAGACTTGACAAATCAGGCATTGATGGTAGTTGACAAAAAAATCAGTATGTTTTAACTTTTGCCGCATTATTTATTTCTGCCAACACATTTTGGACTTTCCCCGCAAAATAGACTATAATGAATAAATAAGTTTTTCGATAGCAAACACGAAACCATTTACGGATAAAGGAGTTTTACTTATGGCTACTACTTTCAGCGTAGCAATCAGCTACAACAACGCACTCGGCTGGATCGACTACGATGCCGATGCCCGCAAAGCCGAGGTCCATCTCGCTGATGCCGAGGGCAAAGAGCTTACCGAGGCTTATCTGGGCAAGACACATGAGATCAACATCCCGCACGCAACGCTCATGGACTTCACCCATGAGACCATCGATCCGCTGGCCGATGAGGAAAGCTTCAAGCTCGCCCTCACGCGCCTTTGGAACGAGACGAAGGTTCATGTGGATTGGAGCCGTCCGGTCGACTACGTAAAACAGCATCCGCATTATTGATACGAAAAAGGCAGCCGCAATGGCTGCCTTTTTCGTATCTGTTGCCAACCGCATGGCCGCACCTGGTTCAGCGCTGCTCGAACAGTTCGCGTATCTCTTCTTCGCTGAGCTTGGACAGGAAGTTGTCGCCCGGCTGGATCATCTGGTCGATCAGTGACTTCTTTTTCTCCTGCAGCTCGTAGATCTTCTCCTCCACCGTTCCCTTCGTGATGAACTTCAGCACCTGCACGTTGTTCTTCTGTCCCAAACGATAGGCACGGTCGGTCGCCTGATCCTCCACGGCCGGATTCCACCAGGGATCGAAATGGATGACCATATCCGCCCCCGTGAGATTGAGCCCCGTGCCACCAGCCTTGAGCGAAATCAGGAACACAGGGATATTGCCAGCATTGAACATCTTCACGAGCCGTATGCGCTCCAGCGCCGGCGTTGCACCATCGAGATAGTAATACGTGATACCGATCTGCTTGAGCCGTTCACCGATGTGCTCCAGCATCGTCGTGAACTGCGAGAATACCAGGATGCGATGGCCGCCCGCCACAGCCTCCCCGACAACTTCCTCAAGCATATCGAGCTTGCCCGATCCGCCTTCATAGCCTTCCAGGAACATCGCCGGGTCACAGGCGATCTGCCGCAGGCGCGTGAGGATAGCCAGTATCTTGATGCGGCTTTCCCCAAAGCCATTTGCCCGCAGCTCGGCCGCGAATTCCCGCTGGCTGCGGACGAACCACGCCTGATAGATCTTCTCCTGCTTGGGCGTCATGTCGCTGACCATCTTGCGCTCGACCTTATCCGGCAATTCCTTCAGGACATCTTTCTTCATGCGCCGCAGGATAAACGGCATCACATGACGCCGCAGGTTGGTCAGCATCCGCTCGTCCTGCTCGCGGACAATCTGCGTCTCATAGCGCTCCTTGAACTTCTTATGGGTCAGCAGATAGCCCGGCATCAGGAAATCAAAGATCGACCACAGCTCGGTCAGCGTATTCTCGATAGGGGTACCGGTCAGCGCAAAGTACCCGCCAGTCTTTATCTTCTTGACTGCACGCGCATTCTGTGTCGTCGGATTCTTGATATGCTGCGCCTCGTCGAGGAACGCATAGCGGAACTTGCGCTTTTCGTAGAGCGCAATGTCGCGTTTGAGCATGTTGTAGGTCGTGACCAGCACGTCATAGCTCTTGTCGGCCTCCGCCAGCACAGCCTCGCGCTGCGCCTTCGTCCCTGCCACAGCTGCGGCCTTGAGGGACGGCGCGAAGCGCGCGATCTCATCGAGCCAGTTGTACATCAGCGAAGTCGGCGCCACGACCAAGGAAGGCGGCTGCGATGCATCCTGCCGTGCCAGCAGGAAAGCGATCACCTGCAGCGTCTTGCCCAGGCCCATATCGTCAGCCAATATGCCCCCCAGATGATAGTCCGCCAGTGTCGACAGCCAGTTGAACCCCGTGACCTGATAGTCGCGCAGCACCTCCTTGAGCTCTGCTGGCACCTCATAATCTGCTTCCTCGGGACGGCGGATGTTCCGCACGATGGAACGGAAGGTACGGCTGCGCTCAAGGTGCAGCGTCTCATCGGCCCGCGCCAGCTCATCGAGATACATCGCCTGCGAGAGCGGCAGCTCGACAGTCGCGCCATCAGCCGCCTTCTTGCGCGTGATGCCCGCATTCTCCACGAAATCCGCCAGTGCCTGCATCTGCTGCTCCTCCAGCGTCACAAAAGTCCTGTCCTTCAAGCGATGGTAGCGCCGTTTCTGCTTGTATGAATCGAGGATATCCATAAGCTCATGGACATCGAGATCCTTCATATTGAAAGTAACCTCCAGCAGGTCCATGTCATTGACGCTGACCCCTGCCGCTACCTTCGGCATAGGCCGCACGGGCCGCTTCACAAAACTATCCTCGTAGAAAACATCTACCCAGGCCGGCAGGTTAGGCAGCTCCTCGGTCAGGAAATCATAGCTCCTTTCCTCATCCTTCTGCACCAGCTGATCCCTTTCAGGCCGGAAGCCATAGACAGATAGCCGTGTCATGATTTCCTGCTCGCCGCGCGCATCACGCACCAGATGGCGGCCATCGCGCAGCGGCGGCGCAGCGGCCACCAGCGGATTGAACTTGGCATCGCCATAGCAGAGCAGCGGCCGCACTGCGATGCCATCCCCGGCATAGTCGATATAGAGCTCTGCCGTCAGGGGCTGCAGCATATACTGCTCAAGGAAGGCAGGATCGACTTCCACCGCCGCCGCTTTTTCGAGCCGCGGCAGCACCTCGCCGAAAAAGCGTCCCATCTCCGACCGCGGCACTTCAATGCGTGTCGTCGTGCGGAATGACTGCCACAGCGGTTTGACTGCCCGCGCAAATTTCGCTGTGACCGCATAGATATACTGATCCTGATAGAGATAGCGGCATGCATCATCGAGCGGCAGGATTTCTTCCGTCGTCAGGCTGACCTGGCCGCGGCCCTCCTTCTCACGGATGCTCACACCAATCTGCGGCTGCCCCTGGCTGCCACGCACATCGCCGATGTCAGCACCATTGATGCGCATCTCAAACGGCGTATCCCCCATGACCGCCAGGAAGCGCCCCAGATTATCCGGCGCCAGCTTGAACTGCTTCTGCTCAAAGATATAGCTATGGAAGCCCGAGTAATACACGCCGTTATTCGGCCCGTAGAGCAGAACTTCCTTCTCGGCCCGATGCGCGTCCTTGAGCATGGCATAGAGCTTGGCCGACACGGGATCTGCCCAGCGGATATCCGCTAGATCCAGCGCAGAATTCCGGCCCAGCTGCCAAGTCTCTCCCTTTTCCTTGCTACGCAAGAACTCCAGCACATTACGCACCACATACAGCCTGTCCGTACCGAAGCGGAATTCCAGCCAGCACTCGGTGCGGCCATAAAGATCCTCGACAAACAGGCGCGGCACAAGGTACGCTGCCTGGCTGGCCACGCGGTACTGCGTGCTGTCCTCACGATCAGCATCCGCAAAAAAGCGGAACATCCGCCGGCTGCTCGTCGACTCAGCCGGTTCCCCCTGCTGGCGTACATCGAACGTCCGCTTGAGCTGGCTGAAGATCTCGCTTTTCGAAAGGTTCGCCTCCTGTTCCTGCTCCTCCCCGGCCTGCTCATCCTGGATGGCTTTGAGTACCGCCACCACATGCTTGCAGGCTCCTAAATACTGGCTGGCCGCCGGACAGTCACAGGTATACTGCTCGATGCCGCTGCCATCCTTTGACAGGCGCACTTCGACTTCATATTTTATCGAGCCATCAACCTCGGCCCGGTACCGGTTGTCCCGGACGCGCTCAAGATGGGTAACCCGGCCCTGATTATAGTAGCGCACCCCGCGGCTGTAGGCCATATCGCTCGCTACGGTGCGGATCATCATATCTTTCAGCAAGTATTCCCGCTCCTTTTCCTGCGCAGATTCGCCCGGCATCCCGTCAGCGCTTGAATCCACTGCTTTTCCTATGCTAAGATAATATTATCGCTTTTTAAGCATCCACGTATCCTTTTATTTTACTATGGACCGGTGGAAAAACCAACCGGCACGAAGGAAAATCATGAAGAAAAAACACCCGGTACTGGCTGCCGGTACACGTATCCTCATCGTGCGTCTCAGCGCTATCGGGGATGTCATGCACGCGACCGCCGTCGTCCACAACCTCAAGCGTCTCCAGCCCGGCTGCCATATCACTTGGCTCGTCAGCCCGCCAGCCGCCAGCCTGCTGGCAGGCAATCCTGATATCGATGCCCTGCTTGTCTGGGATCGCCGCGCTCTGGACCGCGCCTTTGCCGCCAAAGATCTGCGCGGCATCGTACGCAGTCTTGCCGCAGCCCGGAAACTCCTGCGCCCGCATGCGTTCGATATCGCCCTTGACATCCAAGGGCTGTTCCTCAGCGGCCTGCTGACGCGCATGAGCGGCGCACCGCGCCGCATTGGCATCCACGAACGTCACGAAGGCAACTTCCTGTTCATGACCGAGCTTGCGCCCGACCTGAAGGCCAAGCACAAAATCCATCGCTATCTGTCCGCCCTCCAGCCACTCGGCTTCGATTTTTCTGCCTTCCAGCCAGGCCTTGTACTGCCGCTTGCCGCTGCACAGCGCACTTGGGCCAAGGATTTCTGGCAGGCCCAGGGCGTCGAGACCGGCAATCCCCGTCGCCCGCTGCTGCTCGTCAACACGCGCACGACCTGGCCGGACAAGAACTGGCCGGCGGAAAACTTTGGCCATTGCCTGCGTGCCCTTGGCCCGCACATCCAGATCGTCTTCACGGGCGCAGCTGCCGACGCCCCTTGCATTGCCAAAGCCCAGCAGAGGCTTGGCCGTCCCAGCCTCTCTATTGCCGGAAAGACAACACTTTCCGAGCTTGCCGCCTTGTTTGCCGAAGCGGACCTGTTGCTGACCGGCGATACGGGACCGCTCTATATCGCGGAAGCCGTCGGGCTGCCCACACTTTCCCTCTGGGGGCCGACGCATCCGGACATCTACGGCCCGCTGACCTCTGGCCACCACTTTGTGCTGAGCCCGCATAGTTGCACGGCTTGCTGCAAAACAAAATGCAGGCACCACACCAATGCCTGCATGAACGCCATCACACCAGAAAGCGTCACCGAAAAAATAAAACGCCTGCTGCAATGACAGGCGTTTTATTGTCTCACTTATTCTCACCGACAACCCGCATCATAGCGCGGACGTTGTCTGCCACCGGCTTCTGCGGATCGAACAGCCGGACTGCATCAGCCTGCTGCTGCTTATCCGTGCAGAGCACCAGCTCTACCCGGCCCCCCAACAGGCGCTTCGCCTGGCGGAAAGCCAGCCAGAAGTCACGGCTCCAGGCGACCATGATATACGTATCGGCCAGATCGCTATGCGCAGCGCTGACAAGCTCAGCCACCGACGGGCCGGCATCCTTGCTGCCACTCACGAGCACATGGATGCCCATATCCTGCAGCTCCCGCGCCTGCACCTTGTTTTCCGCTACCGCCATCAAGGCTACCGGCATCAAGGCCTCATGCGCGTCCAGCACATGGCTTTCACTCATATTCGTGACGTGAATCCCCTTGAGCGGCCCCCAGCCGATCGCCTGATCGATCACCTTGCCCGGATGGTCGGTATGCAGATGGACGGTAACGCCGCGCTCCTGGGGCTGGACCAGTACGAAGTTCGAGTATTCCTTGAACTGCTGCTCGATTGCCGCGATATCTGCCTTGGCATTGACGATCGTAAAGCGCACACAATACGGCCGCACGACATCATTACGCGGGTCCGGCATCCCAAACTGCTGCGCCTCCAGCCCCAGCGACAAGCTGACAGCCGGCGAGACAAAATTGCCATCGAGCCCCTTGAGACACCCCTTGAGGAAAGAAAACATGATGCAGGCCCCTGCGTCCTCACTGCCCACCTCGACCAGGGCCTTTTCGCCGGCGGCAATTGCCGCCTCGAGGATCTCCGATATCGGCTTGTTCGCACGCACCGCATGGTAAGCTCCCTTGGCCACTGCCTTGGCCAGCGCAATGATAGGCTGCTCAGACTGCTCCGGAATCACCCGCTGGGCGTAGAGGATGCCATACTGGAACGCCTTGCCAAACTCCGATGACGTCGCGTGATACTTGCCCGACAGCCCCTTGCCGATGCCGCGGAACATCTGCGCCAGCACGACACCAGCACTGCCACGCGCCCCAAACAGCGCGCCTGCGGCCACACGGCGGGACAGCCCGCCGATGCCGTCATCCTTCACATCGCGCAGTGTCATCACCGCCGCGCCCATCGTGCGCAGCACATGCGTACCCGGCAGCCGGCCCGCGCCCTCCATCTGATTGATATTCTCATACTCGAGCAGGAACTCGCTATACGCGCCACTGACCATGCGCTTGAAATCGCCAGCAGTTATAACCTCTTTATTTCCTGTCATAACAATCACACTCGCTTCTTTGTAATGTAGTATCTGCCCTGAAAATTTCTGCTAAAAACAGGATTCTATTATATACTTCGCGAAATAATAAAAATAACCTTTAAAATTCTAAAAATACAAGGAGTTTTTTTATGCCCACCATAGATAAATCCACCGCTGCTGCCACCAAGAAAACCAGCGCAGCAGCAGCAAAAACAACCAAGACTACCAAACAAGCTGCCAGCAAGAGCAAGACCAGCAAGACCGCCAAAGCAGCCGGGAAAGAACCAGCCGCCGCCAAGGGCACCGGCGACCGCATCTTCTCGCTCGATATCGGCACGCGCAGTGTCATCGGCATCGTCGCCGAATACCACGAAGACGATGAGCAGCTCCATGTAGTCGCCACCGACCGTCTCGAACACACGACGCGGGCGATGCTCGATGGCCAGATCCACGACGTCCCGCAGGTCGCTGCCGTCATCGAGAAAGTCAAGAAATCCCTGGAAGCCAAGACCGGCCCGCTCAAGAATGCAGCTGTCGCTGCCGCTGGCCGTGCGCTCTACACAATGACCGCCGAAGCTGAAATGGACGTCAACGGCCTCATCACAGCCGAACAACAGCGCAATCTCGACTTTGCTGGCGTACAGGCGGCACAGGCCGCATTGGCAGAGTCCCACACCGTCGACGATCCGACACGCTATTACTGTGTCGGCTACAGCACCATCCGCTATGTTCTCGACGACATCCAGCTCAAGATGCTGATCGGCCAGCGCGGCAAAAAAGCCAAAGCCGTCGTCATCGCGACCTTCCTGCCGCGGCAGGTCATCGACTCGATGCAAAGCGCCCTGCATGCCACCAACCTGGAAATGCGCGCCCTGACCCTCGAGCCGATAGCGGCTATCAATGTACTGATCCCGCCGACCATGCGCCATCTGAACCTTGTACTCGTCGATATCGGCGCCGGCACCTCCGACGTGGCCATCACCAAGAACGGTTCCGTCATCGCTTACGGCATGGTGCCGCTGGCCGGCGACGAGATCACCGAGGCCATCAGCCAGCGCTTCCTGCTGGACTTCAACATCGCCGAAGACATCAAGCGCCGCGCCGCCAACGGCGAGGACGTGACCTTCACGGACATCCTCGGCATGGACTACGCACTCAAGGCAAGCGAGATCATCGATCCGGTCCTGCCGAATATCGAAAACCTCGCCGGTGCCATCGCCAAACAGATCATCGAGCTCAACGGCGATGCGCCGCAGGCCGTCATGCTCGTCGGCGGCGGCTCGCTAACCCCGCATCTGGCCGAATTCGTAGCCGAAGCCCTCGGTATGCCTGCCAACCGCGTCGCCGTGCGCAAGCCCGACCGCGTCGACGGCATTACCGACCTGCCTGAGGAGCTCCACTCGCCAGACGCCGTCACTCCGCTCGGTATCCTAAAGATTGCCTCCCTCAACACACTGCACTTCCTCTCGGTCTATGTCAACGACGAGGAATACAGCCTGTTCAACTTCCGCGAGCTCACAATCTCCGACGCCCTGCTGAATGCTGGCATCAACATGCGCAAATACAATGGCCATCCAGGCCTTGGCCTTATGGTCAACATCGGCACGGAAAAGAAATTCTTCCCGGGCACCCTTGGCACCTTTGCCAAGATCCTGCTCGGCGATGAAGAAGCCGACCTCGACACCGTCATCCACGACGGCGCCCGCATCACGATCATCCCCGGCGAGAACGGCACGACACCGAGCGTCCGCCTTGGCGACCTCGTGACAGCCGGCCAGGAATACACCATCTACATCAATGGCCGCGAAAAACACATCCGCCAGCGCGTCACGATCAATGGCAAAGAAGCTGACGCTGACCAGCTGCTCGCCGATGGCGATACCATCGAAAGCCGCGAGTTCAAGAGCCTCGGAGAGGCTCTGCTGGCTGCTGGCTACCCGCCGACAGGCCGCAAGATTCACTATAAGCTCAATGGCAGCGATACGACCTATAGCTGCACGCCGGAAATCCTGCTGAACGACAATCCGGCCAGCATCTCGATGCCGATCCACGAAGGCGACCATGTCGAATACATCGCCGATGAGGAACCAAAGCTTGGCGATATCCTGAACCTCAGCAATTCGGATACCTCCATTGTCATCTATTACGAAAATGCCGAGTATCAGATCCCATCGGCCGGTGTCGAGCTCACGGTCAACGGCCGCAAGGCCAGCCCTGGTACCTTGATTGACGATGGCTGCGAAATCACCTACGTCAAATCCGAGCGCACGGCAACCACCGTCAGCGACGCCTTGCTGGCCGTCAACTTCCAGCCGCCTGCTGCCACGAGCCGCGTGACCTTCACGATCCTCGTCAACGGCCAGCCCGTCGACTTCACCGACCCGGTCAAGAACGGCGACAGCCTCGAAGTACGGCTGACCTCACTGGAAGCCCCCGCAACGGCAGCAGCACCTGCCATGAACGCTGCTATGCAGCCAGCCGAGCCTGCGCCTGCACCGAGCATCAGCAGCTTCATCCACACACCGCAGCCTGCCGCCCAGCCAATCACGCCACCAGCAGCACCTGCGGACACGCAGCCACGCCGCCGCACCATCGCAGATTTTATCCGCACGGATTGATTGCAGGGACAGGTACAAAAATTTTTCTTGCATAAATGACAAAAAGAAGGTATCATAGTAACATGTGTCAGCGCACATGAACTATGTGAAATGAATCCATTCAGCATCAACCCATTGCGTGGATTTCACTAACAAGGAATAAGATTTGCTCCGGAGGTGAAAATCAACATGGCAGTACCAAAGCGTAAAACTTCCAAAGCCCGTCGCGATCAGCGCCGCGCTAACTGGAAACTCGAGGCTCCGGGCTTCATTGCCTGCCCGCAGTGCCACGAGCCGAAAATGCCTCATCATGTATGCCCGGAATGCGGCTACTATGACGGCAAAGAAGTCGTAAAAGCAGCAGAATAATGCATAAATAACAGGGCAGCCAACGGCTGTCCTGTTGTTTTGTCCCCTCATCCTGTTACAGAAAGGAGCGCATCCTTGAACATCAAATCCTTCCGCGCCATCGAACAGATTCGCGCAGCACGTATCGACCAGGGCCTGAGCTGCAGCCAGCTGGCACTCAAATGCGGCGTCCGTCCCTCGCTGATCCTCAACTTCGAATGCGGCACGCGCCCCATCTGCGAAGACACTTACAGGAAAATCTGCAAGATACTGGGAATCTGATGCTCTCAACAGACAAGTCCCATAAATTCGTAAAGGCTTCAGGACTAATACACACAAAGTCCTGAAGCCTTTTTCCGTTTATTCGTCAATAAACTCTCCTGAGTCCTATTATACCATAAAACCCAGCGCACAAGAAAGACAATTCGCATGAGCAGTACGAATTGTCTTTCTTGCTGTGTATTATATTTTAGGAGAGCTTTGACATCCGTTCAGCGCCTCCACGCTTTGAACAAATGCCGTAACGAAAGCCTGAATATAATATAGCGTAAATGAGAATAATTGTCAATAGATTGCTGGAAAATTTTTCAAAAAAAGAAAAGGCTGCCGTTAGGCCAGCCTTTCCTCAATCATATAGACAAACATGCATCGCCAACAGGCCATGTGCCTCCCAGCAGTGCTCGACGGAGTACTCCAGGCATTCATCCAAATGCTCCAGAGATGCCTCCATCATATCAATCTCCCGCTGCAATCCGTTCATGCTGTTGCAGAGGTTGCAAAGCTCCTTGAGCGTCTCTTCCATCTGACAGATTTCCCTTCATACAGTACCTATGTTACCCGATACCTGAATATTGTATACACACATTATAACATAATAAGAACATAAAGGCAGTGTGAAAAAATACAAAGATTCTCTACTCTACAGGAATTTTATAAAAACAAAAAAGCCCCGTGAAAACTCACGAGACCAATGATTTCAATGGCAGAGAGGGTGGGATTCGAACCCACGGTGGCTATTAACCACACTTGATTTCGAGTCTTATAAAGGTGCATCAAAAACAAATTTATGGGAATGTCTATGAGCCGTGTACTGGCAATGGTTGGTGGAACCCTTATCAGGATTGGGATTCTGCAGGCTTCTATTAGTAAACTGGTCGTCTAGTGACTTCTAGTTACTTTTAGCGGTTCAATTTCTTCTTCACCGTTGCCCGCAAGTTGCACGAGGTTTTCAGTGCACAGAAGATTTCAATTACATCGTTCAGTAAAAAGTTTGCAATGATTTAATTTGTTAAAAGGAAAGTTGTGGGAGAATATTTTAATAGATTGTGGAGTTTATAATTTGGATAAACACAAGCTCTATGCGAAATGCGTAGGGCTTATTTTTTCGTCAAAAGTCAAATTTTTATTTATTCGTTTCTGTGAATTATTATGTAATAATGCCAGTAGGCTTTTAATAGGAAAATGTCATTCCCCACCCAGCGTTGTCCCTGCTTTGGTGGACGCTGACGACCAGAGCGACCTGCGACCGCTTTGACCGGTCAGCGTCCACGTCGCTAGGGACACCGCGCCCACCCTCAAAAAGTTACTAAGAGGCTGACAAGTCATGCGAGGGCGGACAGTACGGCTGCATTCCCTCGTTTCTCCTTCCGGATGGCCATGCACTGACGTACCACCAGCACAGAGCCATCCTCCCTCCGGCACTCGGTCACTTAGCCGTACAGACCGCCCCCGCGCATAAAAGCAACAGGCAACGGGTGTCCGTTGGCTTGGGTGGACAGGAATGCTGGCCTGCCTGCGCAGCCCGGCATATCCTGTCCACGTCGCCACAGACACCGCTCACTTGACCAGTCATTTTTGATTTAGGTAAATGCTTTTCAACTGGACATTGCATCAGGTTCGGCGGGCGGGACGTGCTTTGCACCTCCCGCAAGGTACCATCCGGCATCCGCAGGCCGTGGCGTTGTCGGGCAAAATCGGAAACTTGCGGGACGGCACTGCGGGCAGGGGGCCGTCTCTGCACGTGGACGCATCCGCGTCCACTCTCCGCCCCCTTTCCCCCTACGGCCCCGACCAGCGGGGCCTACCCTCTTTCCCCCGATTTCCTGCCCTGCGGTGCTGTGGCTCCTCGGTCAGGCAGGGAATAAGGTGCTGCGGATTAGGGGGACAGGGGGCTTGGCAGCCCTCCCTGCGGTCGGGACGACTACGGCGGCCAGCGAGATAGGAGCAGGATAACTCGCGCCGCCGTACCCCCTGCCCGCAGTGCCTAGTGCTGACCAGTAAGGCTCAATGTTGCCTGCTCGTAGTTCATGCGATTGGTTTGTGTCCGCCTGCTCGGGTGGGCAGGAAACCTGCCCACTTCGCAGCAGACACTTTCCGTTTCTCTTGGCGGGCGGCGGTCGGACTGTGCGGCTCCATTCCCGCGGCGTTCCAGTCGTCAGTCTCCTGCTGGGGCGGGTGCTCAAGTCTTCGCACTATTTCCGCCCCAGTAGGAACCTTCCTCCTTCCAGCACTTAGTCATTCCGCCTTACAGACCACCGCCGCGCAATGCTTGTCACGGGTACGCGTGTCCGTTGCTTTTGGTGGACAGCTGCGCTGTCCACGTCAGCACCGACACCGGCATCCCTGCCGAGGAAAGGCTCACGTCCTGTTCGCCCGCATAAAAACAAAGGATTCAGGCAACCAGTAGCGAATATAACAACAAGGTCATTTAGAGGGGGGATTCAAGTGGAAACACTGGCAGCTTTGGGCTTTTTCGCCCTGATGGGGGCAGCCTATTTAATTATGATTGCTATGATCCTCGGTATTTTGGGAAAGATTCTGGGAATGTTTTTTCGGAGCTAATCAAATTACTAGCGAAAGCGGCCAGTTCTTTCAGCGGCGGCCAATCACACTCAAAATGCGTCCAGTTCGACACTTTCATGCCGTATGGCCGCAAAATCGGGTAGATTTCGGTCACAATTTCCATTAACGCATTCCGCAGCAAGGCTTGATGATATTCGTCGCCCAGCTGTTCGTCCTTTATACGTTTCAGCATTTCAGCATCCAATCGGCCAATATTGCTGGTTTCAACTTTTTTCCCCGGAAAAGTGAATTGCTGATAAATTCCATCCATAATGAGATTGTTGTCAATAACCTTTGGAAATGACTTTATCCTGTCCGCATATTTTGCCAATACTTTTGACAGATCAGCTGCCACCTGTTCCGGCAGGCTGGCTTTGTGTTTGAACTCCGCCTTCAGTGGCTCATTGAAAATCCGAAAAATCAGCGTACCCTTGGCGGTTATCTTAAATTCAGTTTCAAAATCGAACGGCTCATAAAAGCAGGGCGAACTGCGATAGCCGAACAATATTCTTGCCATGATATTGCCCCCTTTGCCTTGCGAATGATTATGCCCTAAGTATACCATATTTGACGGGAAAGGTTAGAAAAGATAACAGGCACGAAAAAAGCCGCTGTCCTTGGATGGCGGCTTTTTGACGTGCGCCCAATAAATTTGTCCACATTGGCAGGATTTTTCCTATAAATATCTAATACCTTACTGGTAATTTATTAGGAGGCGTTTAAATGTGAATAGGGGTAAAGTGTTCGTTCTTACGGTGATGGCTGCTATGGTCATACCTGCTGACCAGCTGGATTAGTACAAAGGAAAAGGCGGACGGCTGACCGGTCAGATTGACCAGTCAGCCGCCCGCCTTGCTTTACTTTTCAAACCGCTTCAGTTCCTGTATGAGTTCGCCCAGCTTGTCCGTGAATTTGTCCATGGACTTTTGGAAACTCGTGAGCAGGTAAAATGTCACCACAATGGGGAATCCCACGGCAGAAACGGCGGTCAGGATGGTTTGTTCCATTTGTTCCGCCCCCTTATGGCAGTAAGGTTTCATCAATGGTACGCAGGAAAGCGTGCTTGTAGCCTGTCGCCGGGACACCATTTTCCGACAACAAGACTTTGTTTTTCATCATTTTGTACGCCGCCGCTTCCACTTCTCGGCGCGTCAGGTCTTCGCGCGGGCAGGGTATGGAAATCGTCATGGTTCTGTTGTTGGCCAGCCAAAAAATAATAATCAGATAGACTTTCATCATCAGCCCTCCTTGGTCAATTCGCAGCTGTCCAGCCGCTCAACACTATGCAGCGGCAGGTAAATCATGCCAACTATCGCATTAACGGCCTCCAGCAGGTCTTTGTCGTTTGCTTCGGGATTGACATTAAAATGGAGATACCTGCAATGCGCGCCGTATTCATCATAGCCGTATTCACAGCCAATTTTCAGCACAGAAGCTGCTTTTTTACGCATAAAATCCCCTCCTTGCAAGAAAGGGGGCCGCAGTTTTTCTGCGTCCCCCCAGCCTTTTGGGCAAAAAGTTTTTGGCGGATTATTCCACTTCCGTCTCCTGAATGGTGCGGACAAACGCCCGTTTGAAGGAAGCTACCGGGGAACCGGAGGCGATAATGGCCTTCTTTTCCACGATTTCATCTGCCGCCGCAGTCACATCTGCCTTGGTCACATCCTCGCGCGGATCGGGGATGGAGACAGTCGTGGTCTTGTTGTTTGCGAGATTGAACTCAATCATCAGCGTGGTTTTCATGGCTTAGCCCTCCTTAATCATTGGCCAGTACACTGGAATCAATGCGGCCGACACTAACAATGGGGAATTTCTGCAAAAAGCTGAGCTTGTCCCCGATAGAGAGCACATCTTTGTCCGCCAGTTCCGGATTGACCGCCAGATTGACGAAATCATGGGTTTCCTTGCCCGTGCTGGACGTAGCCGTTACACGGGTGATTTTCAGCGTGGTTTTCTGATTGGTACGCATGGTCATTTCCTCCTTTTCAAATACAGCAAAAGGGCCGCCGGATTGTCACCCTGCGGCCCTCTTGCGGAATGACAACCCAAATATATCAAGCGCGGGTTCGCGCCCAATACCCATAAAACTTGTCATTTCCGAAAATGTATTCAGTTAGGTTTGTTATAGGAAAGTTCTTTCAACTACTATGATATGGAGTTGACCGGTCAAAGGCAAGGAAAATTTTATTTTATCCGTAAAGTGGCCGTTTTATGATTGAGTCCGTATTATGGTCATATTCGGCAACATAGACTTTGAAATCATCCCTGCCATACTTCCTGCATTGTTTCTCAATGGCATCCACAATCATCATCCTGTTTTCCGGCGACATTTTTGCACCTAAGATAATTCCCTTCAAATCAGCGAAATGATATTTTATAACTCTGGTTTCACGTTTCGTATAATCAAAGAAGAAATTTATCAGTAATAAGCGATATTCCTGCTCATATTCCCATTCTTTTGTCTTGTGGCAATATCTGTCATATAAAAGTTTCCAGTATTCTTTCCGCCACTTATCTTCCTGATCATAAATAGCATTCAGGCAGCAGCTTCTTTTACCGTCCTTACTTGCCAGCCAACCGTGTAATTGTTGGCTGTTTAGCCGTCCAAGCATAGTGAAAAAATTAGCTTCACACACGTTGCCGCCATAATTGACAGGATAACAAACTTCATCTACATATTTCTTATATTCTTCACCTGATGATGATACACCATACTTTTTTCGTAACGCTATACACTCGTTACCATTGCTGGTATGGGTATCATATATCAGGCATACACCGGTATGATTGTCTGCATATTGTCCCCACATGGCGTTATTATTTCCCGAAGCCGAAAAACAAGCAACATAAGTTTCCGGATGTATAAGATTTTCCAAATAGTCAATATACATTTTCGGAAAATTACAGGCTACGGACATCCATGTTTTCTTTTGCTTATCTGATATTTCCGCTACACACATAGTATAATAATCTTCATGCTTACTTATCATACCATGCAATATCTTTTGCCTTGCGACAATATCTTCCTTTAGAAATGCCTTCAACGAAGGTAATCTTCTTTCTTGTATTGATAATGTTAATTTATCCCGAAATTCTACAAATGATTCTTCGTTATAATCAGCATCAATAAATGCGTTAAGCACTTCTAAAAGAGCCCGGAGATGAAAAGTGTACAGAAAAAAGAGCAATTCATCACGGGAAATTCTGGGCTTACCTTCACTTAAATCAATGGTCAACTGTTTTACATTCTCACATTGCAGAAACGTATCACCCAATTTTTCTAGTGTCTTTCCTGCGGGAACGTCATCAAAACGATGTATATCAATCATGACCGCAGATTCTTTTATGACGCTATGTTCTGCCTGCAAAAGATATAATTTAATCGCATTATACAAACTGCACACATAGTTTCTGAACAACCCTTCCCATGCTATGCGGTCGCCTTGCCAGTAGACATTCAGAAAGCCCTCTGCTGCGGGGTCATTCAAGTCTTCTCTAGGCGCAAAATAAATCGTTTGCTCCTGTATTTCCTGCAAGCCTCTTGCAAAAGGACGATAGCGAAACAGCTCCATGTAAATCACTCCTCAACGTGGAAAAACTTACATAACACTATATATTTTTTACTTGCCAAAGCCCATATATTCCGGCAAGGCCAGTTTATACATTTGACTGGTCAAATTATTGCCGTCTTTTTCGGCCAGCTGACACAGTTCCTGATAGGCAGAAGCCTTAGCGCCTTGTTGGCCGATAGGCTTTTTGCCCTTGGCTTTCATAAAATCACTTATGGCTATGGGCAATGCCTGAGTGAGTTCCAGCAGGGCGTTTTCTTTGCCTGTGGCCAAAGCATAGAATTTATCCGCCGAAATCTCATGGATACGGGGATGTTCCTGCTTCATCTCATTGACGGTCACTGACCATATCTTATCCGTGCTGTGTTTGGCGATAATTTCCACCAGATAGCACATTGCCTTGGGATAGGCTTTAGCCAGTCCCGTCAGTTCCTCGTACACACCAGCGGCAGAACGAACATTCATGGTATTATGTTTGTTCTTGACCTCCGCAAAGATACTGTTGTCTTTTTTCCGTACATCACAAGGAAGATCAGGACTTTCCTCAAAGCCGTCAATGGCTCCCAAAAGTTCCTGCTGAAACTCGCCAATCGCATTGGCAATGGACTTGTCGCTTTGACGAAAGGCCTCACTGTCAATCGTGGCCTCGGCATTGCCGCCGTGAATAAACTCCGTATCAAACTGAAATTTGAAGGGGTCAATGATATTCTTGTTCAACTTTTTCAAGCTGGCCTCTGAAAAAGCCTTTTGATAGCGATTGTACAGTCGTTCGATAGCAGCCAGCAGCTTTTCGTCCTCCATAAAGGACACATATTTACGATTATCAGACACAGTAAAAAACCTCCCATACAAAGTATACCTTTAAGTATAGGAGGTTTCTATTGTTCTGTCAAAATTTGCTTGACGATTTATTGATTTTCCACCTGATTAAGCACGTCAATGATGGACAGGCCGATAGCCTTGGCAAGTTCCACAGGTACAGCATTGCCTATCTGCTTGTACTGCTGGGATGTGGAACCGCTAAACTGCCATTCGTCCGGGAAACTTTGAATACGGGCATATTCCCGTACAGTGAAAGGGCGGGTTTCTTCGGGGTGGCAGCGTTCTGTCTGTTTCTGTGCCGGACTGCATGTAAGCGTCAGACAAGGTTCATCCCATGAAATACGCCGTGCCATTCCCGTGCGCCCACCACCAGAAAAATAGCTTTTGCCCATATACTCACGAGCAATATCGTCCGGCAGGTCACGCCAGTAACCGCCGGGAGGAACCAGCTTCAAGACCTTTTCTTTTTTGGCCGGATATTTCTCTCCCGGGGAAGGTGGTACATTTTGCAGAACGTCCCGCAAGACCAGCTTTTTATCGTATACCTTGGGCAGACGGTATTTCACATCTAAATCCCCGCGAATCCCCACGATAATCAATCGTTCACGCTTTTGAGCTACACCATAATCAACAGCATGGACAAGATGGGTTTCACAACGATACCCCATGCCCTCATAAATATCCAGCATGGTCTTCAAGGTTCTACCACTATCATGTGTCAAAAGCCCTCTCACGTTTTCTGCTAAAAAAACTTTGGGACGCAGCTCATTAACAATTTTGGCAAAGTAGAAGAACATCGTGCCGCGCACATCTTCCAGTCCCATCTTCTTGCCTGCATAGCTGAACGCCTGACAGGGATAACCGCCGGAGAGGAAGTCAATTTCCCCGCAATCTGCTGGCAGGTAGGAACGAATACCCGCTTCGGCTACCTTGACCACATCTTCCTCAATCACATTCCAGTCAGGACGGTTTTCGCGCAATGTAGCGGCGGCGTACTTGTCAAATTCCACCAGCCCTTGCGCTGAAAAACCTGCTTTTTCCAGCCCTAAGGCAAGACCACCCGCTCCGGCAAAGAGTTCAATGGACTTATACGGACGCTTGGCTGTTACCTTACCCGTGTCCACATAATCTGCAAACAAATCATCCTCTGTACAGTTTATCAGACGTTTTCGTGGTGCCCTGCGTTCTGCGCGGTGTTCTTCCCGTGGCTTAATGACTGTTGACGGGTCAACATCCAATATGTCAAAAAGTTTTTGGTAACAGCTTTTTATTGGGGTACTGCGAGAGGATAAGAGAACCGATACCTGATTCTTCGTAACCCCCATGCGTTCAGCCAGTTCCGCCTGTGTCTTTATGTCGCGTGTTTCCATGACCATACGCACTTTTTCACGATCAATAACATATTCCATTTTGTAACCCTCCGTCTTGTTATGAAAATATATTAACCTATCTTAGGGTTATTGTCAAGAGAAAGAACGCGGGCGACTTGACTGGTCGAAATATATATCCCGTGTCTGTGCTGACGTGGACAGCATAGCTGTCCACCAAAAGCAACGGACACGCGTACCAGTGACAATCTACGCCCGGCGGTGGTCTGTAAGGCGGAATGACTAAGTGCTGGAAGGAGGAAGGTTCCAACCCCTGCGGGAATAGTGCGAAGACCTGAGCACCCGCAGGGGCTGGAGACTGACGACTGGAACGCCGCAGGAATGGAGCCGCACAGTCCGTCCGCCGCCCGCCAAGAGAAACGGAAAGTGTCTGCTGCGAAGTGGGCAGGTTTCCTGCCCACCCGAGCAGGCGGACACAAACCGAATACGCATGAACGACAAGCTGGCTTCCACTACTCCATCTGGTCAGCACGAGGCAATGCGGGCAGGGGGTACGGCGGCGCGAGTTATCCCACTCCGCTCTCGCTGGCCGCCGTAGTCGTCCCGACCGCAGGGAGGGCTGCCAAGCCCCCTGTCCCCCTAATCCGTGGCACATTATTCCCCTGTTCGACCGAGGAGCCACAGCACCGCAGGGCGGACAATCGGGGGTAAGGGGGTAGGCCATGCTTGCCGTGGCCGTAGGGGGAAAGGGGGCGGAGAATGGACGCGCAATGCGTCCATGTGCAGAGACGGCCCCCTGCCCTCATTGCCGTCCCGCTTGCTTCTGATTTTGACCGACAAGGGCACGGCCTGCGGTTGCCGGATTGTACCTTGCGGGAGGTGCAAGGCACGTCCCGCCCGCCGAACCTGACGCATTATCCTTTTGAACCATGTTTAACAAAATCAAGATTGACTGGTCAAGTGAGCCGGTGTCTGTGGCGACGTGGACGGCGCAGCTGTCCACCCAAGCCAACGGACACCCGTTGCCAGTTTCTTCTTATGCACGGGGGCGGTCTGTACGGCGGAATGACCAAGTGCCGGAGGGAGGATGGCTCTGTGCTGGTGGTACGTCAGTGCATGGCCATCTGGAAGGAGAAACGAGGGAATGCAGCCGTACAGTCCGCCCCCGCCTGACTGTTTGGCTCTTATGATGAGTATTAGGGCGGGGAGCGGTGTTCCTCTGCGACGTGGACGCTGGCTGTCCATGGCGGTCAGAGGTCGTCATGGGTGCCAGCGTCCACCAAAGCAGGAACGCCGCAGGGCGGGTATAACAAAAACAAGCGGCTGACTTTGACCGGTCAGCCGCCTTTTTGTCGTTATACCGTTTTCCAGTAGTCCATTATGCCCAGTGCCAAAGCCTTGGCCATGTCCTCCTGATGTTCTTTTAAGAGCCACACATCCGCGCTGTCAATGAATCCCAGCTCCACGAGCGCGGCGGGCATCATGGTTTCCCGCAGGACGCACAGGCTGGGGCGTTCCTTTATTCCCCGGTCAAGATAACCTTTGTCCAAGGGCTGCATGGCCATGACCAGTTGATTCTGGATGGAGGCAGCCAGCCGCCCGCCTGCGCCGTACCGCCAGTAACAGAAGGTTTCCGCACCTCTGCCGCCGCCGGCGTTGACGTGGATGGAGATAAAGGCATCCGCAAGGCTGTGATTGGCGGTGTCGGTGACATTGGGAAAGCCGGGGGATTCCCCGCCAAGGTTATGGCTTTGCAGGAGACTCACCGTACAGCCTGCTTCTTCCAAGAACTTGCCCATAATACTGCCTACCGTCAAGGCAATATCACACTCGCGCAGGTTTTCCGCTTGATTTACGCATCCCGGATCAGGATTGCCGCCCAGTGCGTGCCCCGGATTGATAAAGACATTCATCATTGCCGCCTCCTACTCTACATCCACCCCGCCATATTCATTTTCCGTCACTGTATAATGGTCTTCCATACCGTATTCTTCCGCCCAAACGCTGTACTCATTGGGCGTGACCAGCGATTCCGATACATTGACACAACCGCCCAAAGACACGGTAAGCATGCCCATCCAATCGTCAATACTTTCAAACGTGCCCGTCACCCTTGGCATTTCGGCCTGCGCCGCTGCTGGTGCCGCAGGCGCAGCAGGTTTTACCAGTCCTGCCTTGACGGCGGGCGGCGGCGGAACTTCTGCGGGAGGAGATGCCATTTTATCGCTGTTTTTGGCCTGCGTACCTTTTGACTGGTCAACTTGACTGGTCAAAAGGTAGGTGGTTCTGCGTCCGTCTTTCCCCAGCATCAGAAGTCCAGCGTCTGCCAGCTCTTTACGGGCGGCGCAGATTGAGCCATGGGACAAGCCAGTTTTGTCCCGTATCTGCCATTCGTCAATAAAGCCGCCGCCACGGGACGAAATCACAGCCAGTAGTTTTTCTGCTTTTGCTGATAACATAATCACGCCTCCCCACACTTTTGCAACACTACATACTCCCGCACCGAACAGGGGGGACGGCGCTTAATCCCATGTTCCCGGTCGCGCCTTTTCATCCCGTTTTCAAAGAGCCTGCGCCCGGCAATCGTGGAGAAGTCAATGTAATCCTTTCCCAGCAGGCTGCAGCAGGGGAGGATTTCTCTGGCCACATCCCATGCAAGGCTGGCGTAAAGCTGCGCCCATAGTCTTGCCATACGGTCATAGCCAAAATCGCCCAAGGCCAGTGAAATATCCAAAACATCACTGCCGGAAAGGTCAAAATCTGCATTCAGGTCGATGCCGTGGGGCGCAATATGCAGAGGCACCCAAACAAAAAGCCCATCAGGTGCCCACCGTTCAGCCAGCAGTTGTTGCCAATAATCAGCCAGTGACGGCTTTCCAGACAGTATTTTTATCCCTTGTTCTTCCCGTTTTAGGCAATCACCAATATACAGGGTTTGAGGCCTGTCAAGCCTTACTCTCACATTCAGCTCCATGATAACAGATCACCTCTCACATAAACCACCCTTGCCACGGGGGTGCCGTTGACCAGTGCGAGCATTCTTGATCGGTCAAATCGTACGGGAATCTGCGCCCGCCGGTAGACCTCGAGAACCACGCACTCCACAGCCGTTCTGCCGCTAAATTCCTCGTAATCATCTAATTCTCGACATTCTGCTTTTCTCAATTTACTATCTCCCTTATGATTTATCGTCTTACTTTACTGTTATTGTTATCCGCCCAAAGGAAAGCAATCGCCTCCCACACCTCTGAACGAAAAAACTGCCCAAATCGTAATGCTATGAATCATAAAGTTTTATACCAGATGCAGTCCCTTGGCAGCTGGCACTGACTGCGCAGCAGTAGCGCTTTTATCCGTCTGCGGTGCCAGTTTCTGACCAATGTTGATATTGGACAGGATATAATATCCTGCCGGTTTGTTGCCGCCAAAGGACTGGTGACGGATATAGCCGTAATCCTCCAGCTCCCGCCTTGCCCTTTTGACCATGGTCACGGACATTTTCGTGGCACCTGCCAGTTCCAGCAGGGACAGACGTATGGGAAAATGCCAAAACGCCTCATTGCCACGGTACATCAGATAAGCCCATAAAGCCTGTGCATGGGGGGATAGCGGGAACGCCAGCTGCCGTTTGTAAAAATAGCGGATTTCCTGCATCCATCCCCCAAGCGTATCCATTAAATATCAATAACCGGCAGGCAGGCGTCCTGATGAGCTGCGCAGTCTGCCAGCCAGTCTTCTGCTGACTGTTTGTGAATCATAATACGGTGCCCGATACGGATGGCCGGAAAGCCCTGCACATGGGACAGACGACGGATTGACTTTTCCCCCAGCCCCGTGATTTCCGAGAACTCCTGCACCGACAATAGAATCTTACCTGTTTCTGTCATTTCTTCCACACCTTTCCGCTTATTTGTTCGGGAGTCATCCTACCCACAAGGACAATGGTCGATAAAATTCATCATACTACTATGAAATCGTTGATTTATCACCATAACCCCCCATCTGTTAGTTTATTATACTCTTGTTTTATCCTGTTGTCTACTAAAAAATAGGTATTTTGATGTATTTTAACAGTATTTTATGGTAAAAAACGGCAAACTATGGTAGAATAAAGACAAAAGGAGGTGTGAAGGTGAACGAAAATAGTAAAGACAGCGCGGCAAAATCTGACCGGTCAATCTTAGAGGAACGCCCTGACCTGGCTGAACGGATGGCTGATCTGGCGGCTCAAGATGCCAGCGACAACCTGTTTCCAAAACGGTTGAAAGTATTGCGGCAGGATTTGGATATCCGTCAAAATGAAATGGCCAAGATACTAGGTGTACCACTTACTACCTATGCCAACTGGGAACAGGGGCGTTCTTTCCCCAGCGTTGATCGTCTGCCGCGCATTGCGGCCTTCTTCGACGTGACCGTTGACTATCTTATCGGCGCAAACCGGGACACCGTGAACCGCCGCATTGTTCAGCAGCTGGCGGCGCTCTCGCCAGAACAGCGCCAAGCTGTCGAACTCGTTTTATCCAGTATGAATAATGGCAAAAAAAATAGCAGCATCTAATCACGGATGCATGGCAGTCGTGTGACCCACTACTATTATATTTAGGTTATGTCTACAAATTGGGTTCGTCTTAGGAGGTCCGCAATCCCTTGTATCTCAAAGGGGAGCGGCTATCCACAGGGCACAATATGTCCGCAATGTTACCCACAAAAGTGACCACAGATGTGACCGCAATAGTACCTGCCTTGTTACTTATCCACCGAATAATCACAAGAAATTCACAAGCTATCCACAGATTTATCCACAACCTGTAAATAAATCCACATCTTTCCTGTGACCACTTTAAGGAGTGACAGGAAATGACAACACAAAACAGAAATTCTCATCGCGGTGCCGGAGAAGGTACCATTTACAAGGACGTTAAGCGTAATCGCTGGGTGGCTCAGGTAACCGTTGGTTACGACGGGCAGACCGGCCGTCTTATCCGTCGGTCAAAATCCGCCCGTACACGCAAGGAGGCAATGGTTGCATTAGCCGCGCTCCAAGAGAAATACACCAGTCAGGCGGCTATTTTTGCCAGTAAAATGACCGTAGGTCTTTGGCTTGACCGGTGGTTTGACACGTATTCAAAACCCCATATCCGTCAGAATACGGCGGCGGGCTATCTGATTATGATCGATATTGCCAAGGAATATGTGGGCAAACTTGATCTGGAAACGCTCTCCAGCTTTGACCTGCAAAATGTCATTAACAAACGGCTTTATACGCATTACCGCGAGGCTCAGTATTTCCGTACAGTCATGCGTATGGCCTTTGCACGGGCAGTCAAGCTGAAAATCATCCCCGAAAATCCGGCGGAGGATTTGGAACTGCCGAAGAAACCACCGAAAAAAGCGTTTGTCGCTCCCACCAAAGAGCAACGCGAGGCACTACTGGATGCACCGTCTATCTATTATTGCTGGCGTCAAATGATGCTGGTCGAATTTATGACCGGCCTGCGGCGCGGTGAACTTCTAGCCCTGCATTGGGAAGACCTAAATCTGGAGGAAGGCTGGCTCAAAGTCCGTCATGCACTGGTCAACGGCAAACGGGAGGAAGGTATGGCGGCCTGTCCGGTATATCTTAATGATCCCAAAACCGAAAAGAGCCGCAGGCAGCTTTATCTGCCGCCTGCCCTTTGTCAGGAACTTGCGGCCTATAAAGTCAAACAGATGAAACTGCGCTTGCAAGCTGGTCACTGGGAACACCCGGAAATGGTGTTCACGGATAAAGACGGGGACTACATCAGCCCTTCCGTCTTTTCCTCCCAATATGTCAAAGTCCGCAAGAAACTGGGCATTAAGACGACGTTTCACATGCTACGCCATGATATGGCCAGCCGCATGAAAGCGTCACACCAGTTTGACTTTAAGGATATTCAGGAGCAGCTTGGACACAGTACCATTCAAATTACTATGGATATTTATACACATATCAATGAAGAAAAAAAGGCTGCCGTCAGCAACTGGCTGCAGAACGATATGGATAATGTCGTTAATTTTGGAGAATGTGACACAATCAAACCACGTCAGAGGAACTAAAAAAGGGACGACCAGTACAGAAAAAAATCTGCCTGTCCGTCCCAAACTATCTGACGAAAAAAGTCCCTTAACGGCTTTTAGCGTCCGAAAAAACTCCCGCCTGTTGCCCGCAAGTTGCCCGCAGACACCTCAAAAAACACAGCAAAAAAGACCCGCACAAAAACGCGCGAGCCCTTTAATCTCAATGGCAGAGAGGGTGGGATTCGAACCCACGGTGGCTATTAACCACACTTGATTTCGAGTCAAGCACCTTCGACCACTCGGACACCTCTCCGTGTTCGTTGCGAACAAAAATATTATAGCACACGGTGATAGCATTTGTAAAGGTTTCAAACCATGTTTTCTGATAAGTTTTTTCCTGTTCTTTCCCCTCTTCTCACCACCATTCTTCTGTGTTGTTTGTTTAAAAGTATATTAGATTATCGTCGGTTCGTTATTGCGAAACGCCCTTCTTTCGACTATAATAATAGTGCGGTCCTGCAAGACCGACGACATACAACGGGAGGGTCCGGTGTGAATAGTCTGAATGCCGATCGAGCCGCCACCAGCTTTGCAATGCTGGAAGAGGATTTCTTCCTGTTGCAGACCAAGGCTGAAGATATCCTGTTGGATACGGTGGGACTAGGTCAAAAAATGCAGGAAGCGTTTGAACGTCATGGTGATACCCTGAGCTCCGCAGTTCTGTGGAAAGCATTGCAGCAGCAAGGATAATCCATGGACGTCGAAAAGCGCCCCGGTTTCAACAGAAACCGGGGCGCTTTCAATTTATCCAAGTCAAGTTTTAAACGGTCTGTGCTTCGCTTTTGCGACGCTTGAACTGATACGCCAGCACCGCACCAAACAGCGTCAGGCCGATGGCGTCGGTCAAAAGCCCTGGCTGGATCATCAGCAGGCCGCCCACGACGAGCAGGATGCGCTCCAGCCACAGGCAGTTGGCTGCCAGATAGCCAATCAGCGCCGACGAGAGCGCAATCATGCCCGCCAGAGCCGTGACTGTCGAGAACAGCAGCTCCACTACGGAACCTTCCATCATCAATAGCACTGGCGACAAGACGAAGATATACGGGATGATGAAGGCTGCAATGGCGAGTTTCGACGCATTGATGCCAGTCTTCAAGGCGTTACCGCCACTGATACCCGAACCGGCATAGGCGGCCAGTGCGACTGGCGGCGTGACGTCGGCGATGATGCCGAAGTAGAAGACAAACATATGCGCAGCCAGAACCGGCACGCCCATCTGCACAAGAGCCGGCGCCGCAATCGTCGAAGTGATGACGTAGTTGGCCGTCGTCGGCACACCCATGCCGAGAATGATGGCCGTGATCATCGTGAAGAACATCGTCGGCAGCAGCATCCCGCCCGAGAGCTGCAGGAGCCCCGAGGCCAGCTTGAGGCCGACGCCCGTCTTCGTGACGACGCCGATGATGATACCGGCCGCCGCACAGGCCACGAGCACGCCCAGCACATTGCGCGCACCATTTTCAAGGCCACGCACGATCTCAATCGGTTTCATGCGCGTCGACTTGCGCAAAGCCGAGCAGACGATCGAAAGGACAATGGCAACGAGCGCCGCCCGCATCGGCGTATAGCCCGAGACGAGCAGGTAGACGATGAGGATCAGCGGAATGGCCAGATGGCCGCGCTCGCGGATAAGCGTCATGATTTTCGGCAGCTGGTCGCGCGGGATGCCCTTGAGGTTCTCACGCTTGGCCTCGAAGTGGACGCCGAGCCAGACACCAGCAAAATACAGGAAGGCCGGCACGACAGCCGCCTTGACGATATCGATATAGGGCACACCGACAAACTCGGCCATCAGGAAGGCAGCTGCGCCCATGACCGGCGGCATGAGCTGGCCGCCCGTCGAAGCGGCTGCCTCAACTGCACCCGCAAAATTCTTGTGGTAGCCGAGCTTCTTCATCATCGGGATGGTCAGCGAACCTGTGCCGACAACGTTAGCTACCGAGCTGCCCGACACCGTGCCCATAAGCCCCGAGGACAGAACTGCCACCTTGGCGGGGCCGCCGCTGGCCCAACCAGCGATTGAATTAGCAAGATCGATGAAGAACTTACCGAGCCCCGTCGACTCCAGATAAGCACCAAACAGGATGAACAGGAAGATGAACGTCGACGATACGCCGAGCGGGATACCAAAAATACCCTCGGTCGTAAAATACAGATGACTGACGAGCTGCGATACCGTCAGGCCGCGATGGGCCAGCACCCCCGGCATATACGGACCGGCAAAGGCATAGGCCAGGAACGCCAATACGACACAGACCATCGGCAGACCGACCACGCGGCGCGTCGCCTCGATGACCAGCAGGATGCCCAGCAGGCCGACACCAAGATCGATATCGGAGACCGTGCCTGCGCGCAGCACGAGATTCTGATACTCGTAGATGATATAGGCCGGTGCAGCCGCACCGAGTATCGCGAGCAGCAGATCGAAGGGATGCAGCTTATGGCGCGACCACGACTTGCAGGTCGGATACAGCAGATAGACCAGCGCCAGGCCAAATCCCAGATGGACGCCGCGCTGCAGCTGGGCATCCAGTACGCCAAACGTAGCGGTATACAGCTGAAAGACGGAAAACGCGATGGCGATGGCGGCGACAATCTTCGCCATCAAGCCCGTGTATTCCATGGTGTCGGACTCCTTGTCATATTTCTTCAGGATGTCCTCGGCCTTTTTTGCTTCAGACTCTTTCATAATAACATTCCTTTCCCTAATGGACTGACAAATAGTTCTACCGGCGTTCCCGGCGGATACGATTCATAGAGACGATATCTGCGCCCGCCCAGAGTCAGCGTCAGCTTCGTACCGACGCCAGTCCTCAGCGTGAGACGCGGAAAATGCCGCTCCATGTCATCCATGATGTAGTAATCGCCTTCCTGCCGGAAATTGCCCTCCTGCTCAAGGAAGGGCAGCCCGACGCCAAAAGACTGATATCGTGTCGAGTGAAGGACAAAACTGCTGCCATCTGGAGCCACCGCCAGATTCTCCCAAACCGGCGTCTTCTGCACCGAATGGATGAAATGGATGGTGAATGATGTTCCCGGTGCAGCGGGCACGACTGCCACCCGCTGCCCGCCTGCCTTGACGAACAGGCAGGGCTGGCTCAGCACATCCCCGAGCCCTAGCAATATGCCCAGGATGCACAAGTAAACCGGCAGTCTCCTCAGCTTAGACAATTCTGACACTTCCCTCTCACTAAATATGCCTTCCTCATGCGAGGAAGGCATATCAGCAGCAATCGCTATCGCTTACTCTTTGAAGAACTTCTCTGCACCAGCATTCATCGGCAGGGACATACCCTTCGTAGCGCCCTCTTTCGTGATGAGCTTGCCGACCGAATGAGCGGCCTGCAGACGATCGAGGTTCGAGAAGATGGCCTTGGCAATGTCATAGCCCAGCTTGTCATCGACCTTATCCGTTGCTACGAGCATTGCCATGACGGAAATCGTCTTGACTTCCTCGTCAAAGCCTGCATACGTACCAGCCGGAATCGTCGTCTTCGTATAGAACGGATACTTGGCAATCAGCGCATCTGCCTTGTCGGCATCCACCGGCAGCAGGCGGATCTTGTTCTGCGAGCTGATATCCTGTACCGATGCCGTCGGATAGCCTGCCGTCAGGAAAGCTGCATCGACATTGCCATCCTTGAGGGCACTGGCACCTTCACCGAAGGACAGGTACTGGACCTCGATATCGTTATAGGTGATGCCATAGGCTTCAAGGATCTGACGCGCATTGGCCTCAGCGCCCGAGCCAGCTGCACCGACAGCGACCTTCTTGCCCTTGAGGTCAGCAATCGACTTGATGCCGGATTTATCGAGCGTTACGAACTGGCAGGTCTCCGGATACAGCGTGGCAATGCCGCGGATGTTGTCGACCTTCTTGTCCGTAAACATCTCCGTGCCGTTAACGGCATAATAGGTGATATCATTCTGAACGATAGCCAGATCCACCGAGCCATCCTTCAGCATGTTGATATTCGCTACCGTAGCGCCGGTGCTCTGCGCGCTGGCGTTCATACCCTTGATATCCTTGTTGAGGATCTCAGCCATCGCACCGCCGATCGGATAGTACGTACCAGCCGTACCGCCCGTTGCAATGTTCAGGAACTTCTTGCCGCCGTCATCGCCGCCGCAGCCTGTCAGAAGTGCCGCCGAAACGACCATGGCCATACCAATAGCTGCCAGTTTCTTGAATCTACCAAAGTTCATACAAACGCCTCCCATGTCCTTTTTTGCATACAGTATTATTCATATTTCATATGTAATTATAGCATAGTGCATATACACAAGCAACCGCTTGATTATAAAAAAAAACGATGTATGTAAAGTATATCTGTATACAATACACACATCGTTTCCATATGTCATTCCTGATAGAAGCGCTGCAGCAAGCGCACCAATGCCTGCTGGTCACTTCCGGCCATTGTCTCGCGCGCAGAATGCATGGAAAGGATCGGCACACCAACATCCATCGTGCGCAGCGGCACCAGTGCAGAAGCAATCGATCCCAGCGTCGAGCCGCCACGGCTGTCGCTGCGGTTGACGAACTGCTGCCAGGCAATCCCCTCCTCCTCACAGAGACTGCGCACAATGGCGACGGCCTCGGCATCACCGGCGTACGACTGGCTCGCGGCCTGCTTGATGGCAAGGCCGCCGCCCAGCACCGGATGCACGACAGGGTCGGCCTTATCCACATGATTCGGGTGCACAGCATGCGCCACATCCACCGACAGCATGAAGCCCGCCGCAATGTCGATGAAAAGCTGCTCCTTGGTGAGCCCCAAGGCAGCATAGATGCGCTCCAAGACCTGCATCAGCACTGCCGAGCCTGCCCCCTGCTTCGTATTGCTGCCGACTTCCTCGTTATCGAACAATGCGGCCAGACGCAGTCCCCGGCCCATAGCTTCGGCCGCACAGATGCCATCAAGGCAGGCCTGTACCGAGGTCAGATTGTCAAGGCGCGGCGAAGAGACGAACTCATCGCCCAGCCCCAGCGTGCAGCCCTGCTCCACGGGATAGGCCGACAGTTCATACGAAAGGATATCTGCCGCTGGCACTTCAAGCTCGCCAGCCAGCCAATCCACAAAGAAGGATTTCTCCTTATCTGCTGCCTCATCTGCCGCATCAGCTGTCTCCCGCCCCGCAAAGGCCGCTGCCAGTGGCAGCATATCCGTCTGCGCGTTGAGCTTGCCCTCATCGTTGACCTCACGGTCCATATGGATGGCCAGACTGGGGATCGTCACCAGCGGACGCTCGAAATCCACAAGCCGGATTTCCGGATTGAAGGCATCCTCGCCGCGCAGGACGATCTTGCCCGCCAGCGAAAGAGGACGGTCAAGCCACGAGCGCAGGATGAGCCCACCGTATTTCTCGACATTCAAAAGGCCACACTTCTCCTTGACGATGCCGGCCTGCGGCTTTATGCGGAAACACGGAAAGTCCGTATGGGCCGCCGCTATCCTCAAGGGCCCGTCCGTCTCGCCCACGACAAAAGCCAGTAATGTCGAGTCGTAAACCGTCACAAAGTACCTGCCGCCCCGCTTGAGCTCCCAGGGCCCGGCCAGCGGCAGCTCGGCAAAGCCAGCCAGCCGCAGCCGTGTCGCGCTTGCCTGCACCGTATGGAAAGGCGTCGGGCACTCGGCGATGAAATCAAGCAATTCTTCCGTTTCTACATTCATCCAATCAGTCCTTATTCTTATGATACCTTCATTATAGCACAGCCACCCTCCTCAGGCCGCACCAAGGCCTGTATCGCCTTGGTCGGGCACTTGGCCAGGCATACCGGCTCCGGGCAGTCCCGGCATTTTGACGGGTCAACCACGGCCACGAAGCGGTCGATGGTGATAGCCCCCTGCGTACAGCTGCGCATGCAGAGGCCACAGCCGATGCAGGCGTGCTGGCAGAGCTTCTTGGCCACAGGGCCCTTGTCATGCGAGCTGCAGCCGACCTGTACGGGCGCCGTGAAGGTCTGCAAGGTAAGCAAAGCCTGGGGACAGGTTGCCACACACTTGCCGCAACCCGTGCAGATGGCCTTATTGACTACGGGCAGGCCGTCTTCCCCCATGGACAGCGCCCCGAACGGGCAAGCCCTGACGCAGTTGCCAAAACCGATGCAGCCGTACTTGCAGCCCTTCGGACCGCCCTGTATGAGCTTAGCCGCCGCACAGTCAGGCACACCCTCATAGCACGCGGCCATAGCCGCAGCCGTCTTCGTCCCACGGCACTTCAGCTGTGCGTACTTGGGCTCAGAGGCCCCGGCCTTCTTGCCCGTGAGCTCCGCTACCTTTGCGGCTACCGCTGCTTTGCCCGGCACGCAGAGATCCGGCGGCACCGACTCATCTTCGACGACGGCCTCCGCATACTTGGCACAGCCTGCAAAGCCGCAGGCACCACACTGCCCCTTGGGCAGGATGTCTTCGACTTCATGGATCAGCGGATTGACCTCCATGGCGAATCTCTTATCCGCCAGCGCCAGCACAATCCCGAAAAACGCGCCGACGCCAACGAGCACGACGATTATCATGATTGCTGTGTTCATAGAGTACCTCCTAGCGGCACTTCCCTTGATGGAAGGCCCTTATAACATCCCCGAAAAGCCCAGGAAAGCCAGCGACAGCATGCCCGCCAGAATGAAGGCAATACCGATGCCTTCCAGCGGCTTCGGCACATCGGCATAGGCAAGCTTTTCACGCAGACTCGCCATCAGGATGATGGCCAAGGCAAAGCCCAGCCCCGAACCAATGGCAAAGACAATGCTTTTCATAAGGCTGTAGCTGTTCTCGACGTTCAAGAGCGGCACCGCCAGCACGATGCAGTTCGTCGCGATCAGCAACAGGTAGATGCCCCACATGTTGTAGAGTGCCGGGGCCTGTTTCTTGATGATGAGCTCCAGGAGCTGCACGAAACTTGCCGTCAGCACGACGAAGACGATAGTCGTCAAGAACGTCAGCCCCAGCGGCTGCAGCACAAAGAAGTAAACGATCCACGCGAGGATGGAACTCATGGTCATGACCGAGGTCACGGCCATGCCCATGCCCACCGAGGCACTGAGATTCTTCGAGATGCCAAAGAAGATGCACAGGCCCAGGAACTTCGTCAGCACGAAATTGTTGACGATGACCGCGCCGATAAATAACGTAAGATATTCTGCCATCACGACTCAGCCCCTTTCATCGCCGCCTGACGCCGCGCCTCCCGCGCCCGCCGCTCTTCCACATGCTTGTTCCAGGTCTTGGTCGCCGCCACCAGATAACCGATCAGGATAAAGGCGCCTGGCGGCAATACCATCATGAGCATGGGCTCATAGCCCTCACCGAACACCGGCAGGCCGAGGATTGTCCCCGCGCCGATAAGTTCACGGATTACCGAAATAATCAGCATGGCCAGCGTAAAACCGCAGCCCATGCCAAAGCCATCAGCAAAGGACTTGACCACGCCGTGCTTCGAGGCATAGACCTCGGCCCGCGCCAGGATGATCGCAAAGACGACGACCAGCGCCAGATAGATGCCCATAGCCTTGTAAAGCTCGGGGAAATATGCCTGCAGCACGAGCTGCGCCACCGTGACGATCGTGGCAATCGACGTGATGTAGACCGGCACGCGCACCTTCGGATTGACCCAGTTGCGCACGATCGAGACGACCACATTGTTCGTCGTGATGACGAATGTGACCGTAAGCCCCATCGTCAGCCCGTTGATGACCGTCGTCGTGACCGCCAGGGCGGGGCACAGGGACAAGGCGAGGATGAAGATCGGATTCTCAGCCACGAGCCCCTTGCTGAAGATTTGCCAAAGTTCCTTCATATCATTTCCCTCCCGTCAGCTGCGCGACCTCCTCGACGGCCTGTTTGACGCCCTTGGTCACTGCCCGCGAGGAGATGGTCGCACCTGTCATGGCCTGGATGGCCTCCTTGTCGGCAGGATTCTTCGTGACCGTCAGTTCCGCAGCACTCTTGCCTGCAAACTGCCCGCGAAAAGCCGGTTTCTGTGCATTGTCGCCAAGCCCCGGCGTCTCATTGTGCTCGAGGATATTGTAATCGATGACCTTCGCATCGGCAGAGACCGCCACCAGCAGCTTGATGGTACCGCCATAGCCCTTGGTCTCGCTCGGCACGATATAAGCGGCGGTCTTGCCCCCCTTCTGTGCGGCAAACCAGCCCTCATGACCGTCAACCGGCTGGAAATCCTCCGCATCGGGAACCAATGACTTCATCGACTCCTGCCGCATGAGCTCAGCCTTCTGGGCAGCCACCGGTGCAGTCACATAGTAGACCGAACCGATGACGACGCCTGAGATGAAACACGCCATGGCCAGATTGGCGGCAATCTTCACAATCGAATGTTCCTCAGCCATCATTTGTCACCCCCTGCGCCAAAAATCCGCGGTTTCGTGAAACGGTCGATAAGCGGCGTCACCGCATTCATCAACAGGATGGAATAGCATACGCCCTCGGGATAGCCGCCGATCAAGCGGATCAGCACCGTGATAGCGCCCGCGCCCACGGCAAAGATCACCTGCCCCTTGACCGTCATCGGTATCGTAACCATGTCGGTGGCCATAAAGAACGCACCGAGCATCAGTCCGCCGGCCATCATATGGAACAGCGGATCCCCCGTGAACAGTCCTGCCGGCCCAAATACAAAGGTCAGCACGCCCACCGTTGCAATCATGACCGCTGGCACGATCCAATTCACATAGCCTTTCACAATCAGATAGAGGCCGCCGATGAGCAGCAGCACCGTACTCGTCTCCCCCAGCGAGCCGTTGCGCGTGCCGATGAACATATGCCAGTACATGGCGGCCTGCCCGCCAAAGGTATTCACCAGCGCATCATAGCCCTGCAATTTCAGGATGTTGAGGGGCGTCGCACTCGTCATCGCATCGACGCCGGCGCTCATGTCCTGCATCTTCGACCAGGTCGTCATCGCCACTGGCCAGGATACCATAAGCGCCGCCCGGCCAATATGCGCCGGATTGAAGATATTGAATCCCAGGCCGCCCATGGACTGCTTGGCCACCACGATAGCCAGCACCGAGCCGATAGCGACCATATACGGCGGCAGCAGCGGCGACATCGACATCGCCAGCAGGAGGCCCGTGATGCAGGCACTGCCATCGAAGGCCGTAACCGGCCGCTTGAGCGCGCGCTGCCAGACATACTCAGCGCCTACGGCAAATATGACACCCACAAGCATATTGATAAGTGCGGGGAAACCAAACCACCAGATGGCAAACAGGGCTGCGGGCAAAAGTGCCGCATTGACCTGCCACATGATATGGGAAATCGTCTCATCGTCGCGGATATGCGGCGAGGCAGAAATCGTGTAGCGCGTCTCACTCATTTCCCATCGCCCTCCTTCTTCTTTGCATCAGCCTTGGCCTTGGCTTTGGCCATCTCCGCCCGCACAAAGCCCTTCGCATTCTTGATGTACTGCACGATATTGCGCTTGGCAGGACACACATAGGTGCAGCAGCCGCACTCCACGCAGTTCATAAGCCCGTATTCATCCCGGCAGCCTGCAAAATCCTGTCGCTCCGAAAGAATCGACAGCATGCTCGGCACGAGACCCATCGGGCAGGCCTTGACGCAGCGCCCGCAGCGGATACAGTTCATCTCCGGACCATGCTCTGTGACTTTGCGCGTCAGCGCCAGGATACCCGACGAGCCCTTCATTACCGGCACCTCTGCCGTTGTCTGCGCCATGCCCATCATCGGGCCGCCAGCGATGAGTTTATCCGGCGTCTCGCGCAAGCCACCGCAGAACGCGATGGCATCGCTGAACTTCGTGCCGATGCGCACGCGCAGGTTCTTTGGCTCGGCCACCGCATCCCCCGACACCGTCGTGACGCGTTCCGTCAGCGGCAGGCCACGCACGACTGCATCGTCGATGGCCGCCACAGTCCCCACGTTCTGCACGACAGCCCCGACATCCATCGGCAGCCCGCCCATCGGCACCTCACGATCCGCGATGACCTTGATGAGCATCTTCTCCGCGCCCTGCGGATACTTTGTCTTGAGGGCCACGACTTCGATGCCCGTACCGGCACAAGCCTTCTCCAATGCCGCAATGGCCTCAGGCTTATTGTCCTCAATGCCGATGACACTGCGCTTGACGCCAAGCACCTTGGCAAGGATCTGCACGCCCTCCACAATATGTGCGGGTTCCTCCAGCATCAGCCGGTAATCCGCTGTCAGATACGGCTCACACTCCGCACCGTTGAGGATCAGGATGTCCACAGACTTAGAAGGTTTCAGCTTGATATGCGCAGGGAAAGTAGCACCACCCATGCCAACGATGCCGGCCGACTGGATCGCACCGAGGATTTCCTCAGCCGTCATCGCCTGCCAGTCGCGGCTCAGCGGCAGTCCTTCCACCCATTCATCGGCCCCATCGCATTCGATGACCACCGCAGGACAGCTGATGCGCCCGGAATGCGGCCGCTCCTCGATGCGCACGACCTTCCCAGCCGCCGGCGCATGGATATCCGCATGCATGAACGCCGGACTCGTGCCGATAAGCTGGCCGCGCTTTACCACATCACCCACCTTGACACAGGGCGCACAAGGTGCACCGATATGCTGGCTCAGCGGCACAACGAGTTCCGCTGGCGGTGCCATCACCTCGATGGGTTTATCCTTGGCCAGCGCCTTGCCGTCCTGCGGGTGGATTCCTCCCCAAAAACTCTTGAACATCAACATCACCTCATAGCTTTCGCAAATCTCGCGTCAATCCGCCAGGATTTCGACGATGACGGGTTTCATCTCCTGCCGTCTGGCCACACGGCGGTCAAAGGACCGCACAAAGCCCAAGGCCAATACCAAGGCCACCAGCGCAAGACCTGCACTGCCCTGTGCCGCCGAAACGGACAGGGACGGCGCCAGCAGCCAGCCGGCCGCAGCGCCAAGCCCCGCGGCCAGCAGGGGCAGTACGAATACGACAAATGCCCCGACGAGCACATTCTGCTCCTGCATGGCAAAACGCACGCGCTGACCGGGATGGGCGCCGATCTTGTTGACCGCCTCGACCATCACCTGACGGCTCGACGGACACGCCCCGCAGCTCGTGCACTCCGCATGACGCCCGACTTTTATCTTCGCCAGCCCGTCATAGACCTCGACGACGAGACCTTGTTCCTGTTTCATCTGCTCTCCTCCCGCCTATCGATATACACTTACTCTATTCGACTTCTATTCAAAATATCCTGTTTCCTATCAATTGTGAAAATTATATTTTAAGGAATAGATGCCCCGTAATACAGCAAATTGCAGTTTGACGGTTTAGTTCCAGCCTTCCCCTTACCGAGGGGAAGGTGGGCGCGAAGCGCTCGGATGAGGTGTATGCGTCCGTATGGAATCCTGCTACTACGAAGCGCGGGGTTCACGGGGTAGTACTTTTTCTGTTTCCGCTAAATGGACCGTACGACCAAAACTACGGACTTAGTTACCTGCTCCCGTCACCAGGTCGTGGCGTACACATCGGAGTCTAGCTTATGCGCTTACGGCCCAGTCCTGCTGCGCAGGACAGTCGCTCCAGACAGAAAGAAGCACTACCCCGTTCGCCCCTTTGGTAATGGAAATCTGAGATGGTACGAACCGTTTCTCCCGTAACAAGCACATCGATGTAATTCGTTGCCTATCGCCGGAAAGGAACAGGCTTGTTCCAACATATCGGAGGGCGAGGGTGGGTACACTTTCTTCGTAGACGGAGCGACTGCCCGAACGCAGTGAGGGATGGCCCGCGGTAGATAATCACTAGAACGTTTAGATGTATTGGCGCGCCGCCGGCTTGCCCGGCGCATGTCACTAAGTACGTACAAGGGTATCCGCGCGGGTCATTTAGCGGAGCGGAGAAAAAGAGCACCCACCCTCACCCAAGCTGAGCTGCTCCAAGCCTATTTTCAGCTCGCACGAACATACAAACTGCAATTTGCAAAAAAGTCCGCTGACACTTTCCTGCGTCAGCGGACTCCTACGTATCATATATGTATCTCTCTAATCCGGTTTGAAGTAAACCACGATGCCTGCCCCTTGGTCGACGAGCGTATTCACCGGGATGCTCTGTCCCGTCGCGTAGCCCGATCCTTCGCCCGTAAAGCTCAGCCCCTTGTCGCTGGCAAGCTTGGCTGCCTCGCGCAGGCTCTTACCCGTAAAGTCCGGCATCACGATCTTGCCCTCGGGCACCTCGCCGTCATACGGTTTGACTGGCTTCGGCTGGGGAGTATTCTTGGGCGGCTCCATATTGGCAAATGGATCGCTTGACGGCGCGATGTGCAGATAGCGGAACAGCTGGGAAAAGATGCGTCCCGCCACCGGAGCCGCAATCTGACCGCCGTAGTAGTTGCCCGTGCTCGGGTCGTCAATCATGACCAGCACAGTAATCCGCGGATCCTCGACCGGCGCAAAGCCGCAGAACGAAGCAATATAGCGCCCTTCCATATAGCCGGCACCATCCTCACGGATCTTCTGCGCCGTACCAGTCTTACCGGCAATGCGATAGCCGCGCACACTGGCTTTCTGGCCACCGCCGCTGGCAACGACCTGCTCTAAGAGCCCCACGAGCGTCTTATCGGTGGCCGACTCGATTGTGCGGCGCACCTCTTTGGTCTGCCGCTCCTCATAGACCGAATCATCGGCATTGCGGATGGACTTCACGATATACGGATGCAGCAGGACGCCATCGTTGGCAATCGCCGACATCGCCGTCACCAGCTGCAGCGGCGTCACCGCGATACTCTGGCCGATGGACATCGTCGCAATATCCGAGTCGCGCATATTCTCCGGCTCGAACAGGATGCCGCTCTCCTCGCCCGGCAGATCAATGCCCGTTGCCTCGCCAAACCCGAATTTCTTGGCATAGGCCGTGATTTTCTCCGCACCGAGCCGCAGGCCGACCTGCGCAAAGCCCGTATTGAGCGACTGCTTGACGACATCGGTGAACGTGACGGTACCAAAGCTCGTACCGCTCCAGTTCTGGATGCGTCGTCCCGACACCATGACATAGCCAGGGTCGACAAAGACCTGATTCGGCGTGACAACCTTCTCCTGCAGGGCCGCACCAGCCACCACCGACTTGAACGTCGACCCTGGCTCATAGATAAACGACACCGCACGGTTTTTCCATACTTCCGGCTGATAATCCCAGAACTTGTTCGGATTGTACGAAGGCCGCGAAGCCATCGCGAGCACCTCGCCAGTCTTCGGATCCATGACGACACAGGTGATGGATTTCGGGTTATTCTCGGCCACCGCACGGTCGAGTTCCTGCTCGACGATGAACTGGATGCCGCTATCGATCGTGAGCTCCACCGTCTTGCAGTAGTCACCGCGGTAACGGCGGCTGCTTGTGAAGATTGAGTCTAGGATAGGGCGGTCCTGACGGTCAGTCGTCAGATACTTTTCCTTTATCTCGCCCTTGAGCAGGCCATCGAGCGCCTGCTCAACACCATCAAGTCCCTTGTCATCTGTACCGACAAAGCCCAGCACATTAGCCGCAAGTGCATCGTTCGGATAGTAGCGTTTCGCCTCATCACGGAATCCCAGGCAGGACTGATACGACTTCTCGCGGATCAGCTTGCGCACAGCCTCATACTCCGTCTGCTCCATGCGCCGCTTCACCCAGACAAAGCCGCCGCCCACATTGATGTCGTCAAGGATTTCCTGCTCCGGCTTGTCGATGACTGACGCCAGATCTGCCGCCAGCACAGCCGCATCCTCGACATGGTTCGGGTCGACATAAAGCGATTTGGTCATGGTACTGACCGCGAGCTCCCGCCCATTGCGGTCAAGGATTGCACCGCGCGGCGACTGGATGGCATAGTCATGCCCGACTTGATTCTTCATGCGCTCGGAAAGCTCACTGCCCTGTATGAGCTGCAGCCAGCCATAGCGCAGGACGACAACGCCCAACACGAGCAGCATCAGCATCGCCAGCCAGGTAATATGCTTTTGTGTCGTGTACCGTCTCTTATTCATTCCCTTTTATCACTCCCGGCGCCCACTGCTTTTCAGCAGCGTATCCCGCAGGCGCCCCTCGATCTGTACCAGCTCGGCCTCGGCCGCTTGGCGTTTCGCCCGGCCCTCCTGCTGGATTTTGATTGTCTCTTCAATGGTGGCCACCAGCCGTTCATTGACCTCGCGCACCGTCTCGATATCGACCACGCCGCGCTCATTCTCACGAGCCGTCTCCACCGTATTCTGCTGCAAGAGCTCGGCATTGCGGCGCAAAAGCTCATTGGTCGCATCCGTCACGGCGCGCTGCATCTGCAGCGTCTGCTGCTGGGCCGACAGCCCTAAAGCAATGACCATCTGGTTCTTCCAGAGCGGTATCGTGCTGTAAATAGCCGTCTGCACACGGTCGATGAGCGCCTTGTCGTTGTTCTGGATCAAGCGGATCTGCGGTGCCGTCTGGATGGCGATGGTCTTGCTGATCTTGAGATCATGGACCTTCTTTTCAAACCGCTCGACGCTGCCCTCGAAGTCTGCCACGACCTGCACGGCCATCGGATCATTTGCGGCAGCCGCCTGCGCACGCAGCTTCGGCAGCGTCACCTCACGCATCTCCGTGAGCTTCTCCTCACCAGCCTGGATATATACCTGCAGCTGCTTGAAATACGCCAGATTCTCATCGTAAAGCTTATCGAACAGGACGACGTCCTTCATCATCTTGATCTTGGCCTGCTCAAGACTGCTCTGGATGCGCTCCACCTGCACCGAGAGCTTGTCATAGCCATTCTTGATGTCCTCAGCCTTGCTGGCCAGGCCACCGATGAATGGCAGCTTGCCCAAAAAGCCGCCGGGCTTATGCCCCTCAAAGCCGCGCACCTCAGTCACCAGGCTGCCCAAAAGCTCCCCCACCGGGCCACTGTCCTTCGTGCGCACCTGGGCGAGCACGCCATCGGCAAACTCAGCGATCTTCTGCTGGGCTGGCGCGCCGAAACTCAGCACCGCCGTCGAATCCGTGAGGTCGATGCCCGCCTTTATCTTATCGGCCTGCGCCCGCTCCTCCGGCGTCAGCTGCAGCGTCTGCTGCTCGACCTGCGCCGCCAGCGCCTCGTCTGCTGCCACAGGTGCCTTTGCCCCTGCAGCTTCTTGCTTTGCTTTCATGAGATCTTCCAGATTGATGTCCATCGTCGTCACCTCAAAACTCAGCGGTAGTACTTCTCATAAAAATCGTCCACGGGCATGAACAGATAGCGGACGCCCTCGATAAAGCCGATGAAGCCCGGCAGGAACGTCCAGAACAGGACCAGATACATGATGCCCGCAAAGGTCTTGCCCCGGTAAAACTTATGCGCACCGATGCAGCCAAGGAATATGGCCAGCAGGCTCAGGATGATCTTCTCCTTGACGACCTCACCACGCACAGCCGGCGGTACGATGCTGTAACTGCCCTGGCCGCTCTTATTGCGGCCAGAACGCCCTTTGCCAAAGGTAAAAGGGATATCCTGCCGCGGAGGACGCTTAGCCTGCGCCGCCGGCTGCTTTTTCGGCTGCGGCCGGCTGGGATCATCGGCAATCCCCTCCGACTCCAGATGCTGCTGCATCACCGTCATCTCGGCCTCCATGTCCATGAGCTGAGGCCCCATGACCTTCTCGAACTCAGCCGCATAGGCCTCGTCAAAAGCCGCCAGCGTCTCCTTGAGCCGCGTGCGCACCTGCCGCACCTGCTCGGTCTCGAGCCGTGTCTGCTCGAGCTCATGGAACTCCTCGCTGAGGCTCGCCGCCCGGTCCTGGTAATAGTCGATGAACCGTCGCGCCACAGGCACGCGGTCGGGATGCTTCTCCAGGTAATCCAGCATGCACGCGGACTCCTGCTGGATGGTCGTGAGCTGCCGGCTCAGATCTACGTCGTGGATCTGCCGCCGCACCTTCTCGATGCGGTCATAGTCTGCCAGCGCCTTCTGCCAGCTTGCCTCGGCCGCCCGCGCCTGCTCTGTCGATAGCTCCTCGGTCCGCAGCCTGCGTCCCTCGCTTTCGCGGCCGGCCCGCACGCCTTGCACCAGCGACCAGCCGCCAGCAAACAACGCTGCCATCCCGAGCCGTGGATAATCGCCACTGACCCAGAATATGCCTGCGCCCAAGAACAACACACCTAGTCCTATATATAGATTCCGCATAGCGACAATTCCTCCCTGCCGTCTCACGAAAAAAACTAGTAAAATCTGACATTTATATCATACCACAAAACATCGCGAAACAACACCAAGACAAAAGCCCTCCCCCGCAGGGGAAGGCTTTCCTCACCAATGATATTTCTCTCCACGATTGATTTTAAAGCAACGGTAGATCTGCTCAACGAGCAGCAGCCGCACCATCTGGTGCGTGAACGTCAGCTGCGAGAAGCTGAGCTTCTCATCGGCCGCCGCCCGCACCTCCTTCGACAGGCCAAACGCACCGCCAATCAGGAACGTGATATTGCTGCGTCCCTGGATGCCGAGCTGGTCGATTTTCTCCGCCAGCTTCTCCGACGGCATTTCCTTGCCATACACATCGAGTACAAACAGATAACTGCCCGCAGGCACGAGCCGCAGGAGCTTCTCGCCCTCCTTGGCCAGTACCTGCTCCTTCTCGGCAGCCGACGGTTCATCAGGCATCTTTTCCTCGTGGATTTCCTTTATTTCCACCTGAGCGAACGGACGCAGGCGCTTCATGAACTCCGCGATTCCCGCACTCAGATATTTTTCCTTGATCTTGCCCGCACAGACAATCGTAATCTTCATTATTTATTGTCCTGCGGCATTTCCTCGAGCACCACATCCACCGTGCGCTCTGCCCCATTGCGATCATACGTCACCTTGACCGTATCGCCGACCTTATGCTCGGCAATCTTGGCGCGCAGATCCGAGACGCTGTTCGTCTCCTCGCCATTGAGCTTCAGGATGATATCGCCGCGCTGCAGGCCAGCCTTGCCGCTCGGGCCATTGAGCGTGAGCTGGAATACATAAACGCCCTTGTCAATGTTGAGCTGGTAGCCATAACGGCCAGCCGTCTGCGGATCGAAGACCGTTACACCGAGATACGGACGGGCCACATAGCCCTTGCTGAGGATTTCATCGATAACGTTCTGCACCGTATTCGTCGGAATCGCAAAGCCCATGCCCTCGACGCCGCTGGCAGCCACCTTGGCACTGTTGATGCCAATGACCTTGCCGTCGGCATTGACGAGCGCACCGCCCGAGTTGCCCGGGTTGATAGCCGCATCCGTCTGCAGCAGCTTGACGCGCTTATCGCTGATGTCCAACGTGCGGTTCAAAGCACTGATGACACCGCTCGTCACACTGCCCTGGAACTCCAGGCCCATCGGATTGCCGATGGCGATGGCCGGCTCGCCGACCACGATCTTATCCGAATCCGCAAACTCAGCTGCTGGCAGCTTGCCGTCGTCCACACGTACAACCGCCAGATCCGTCATCTCATCTGCACCGACCAGCTTGCCCTTGAGGCTGCGACCATCGGCCAGCGAAACGATGATTTCCCTAGCACCGCTGATGACATGGTTATTCGTCACGATATAGCTCTTGCCATCATCGTTCTTGAAAATGACGCCCGAGCCCACGCCCTCGGTCTCGACCGGATTATTGAACCAGTCACGCGCAATGGCCTTGTTTGTGATGCCGACTACCGCCGGGCCAACCGCCTTGGCCGCACGCACGACCGGCGTATTGCGCGCATCCGAAAGGTTTGCCTCATTAGCGGCCGTCTGCTGGGCCACTGCGGCCGCTCCCGACGGCGAACTATCGCTATTCCCCGCCGTACCAGCCGAGCACCCCGAGAACGATACCACCGACATCGCAATCAGCAAAGCGCCGATAATGTTTTTCTGTTTTTTACTGCTATTTACCTGAAAGAACGATTTCATGCAAAATCCCTCCCGAATTAATTTCTTACCATTGATACGGTTTCCGTCTGGCTAGCCACCGCAAAATCAAGCGCAATCCCCTGCCGGGATAGGATGCCCTGTACCGTATCCTGCGCCAGCTCCGGCCGGTTGTTCTCCTCCGACAGGTGCGCGAGGAAAACCTTCTCGGGCTGCTTGCGTAGCCGTGCAAGCGCCCAGGCCGCATCCGAATTGGCCAGATGGCCGCGGTTCGACAGGATGCGCCGCTTAAGCGGCCATGGGTACGAGCCATTCTTCAGCACCTCAGGATCGTGGTTCGCCTCCAGCACCAGCACATCCGCACCATCAATAGCCGCCTGTACGCTCGCCGTCACAAAACCAAGATCCGTCGCCAGAGCCATGCACTTTGACCCCTGCACACGATACCCAACAGGATCTGCCGCATCATGCGAGGTCGAAAACGGCATGATTTGCACGCCATGCAGGCGAAAACCATCTTCAATCGGCTGCAAGCACTCCACAGGCAGCTGCGCCCGGCAGCTCATATGCGCAAACGTCGCCCGCCGCGTGAAGATGGGCAGATGATACCACTTCGACAGCGTCGTAAGCCCTGCAATATGGTCGCGATGCTCATGGGTGATCAGCACACCATCGAGGGTCGCCGCATCCACATCCAGTGCCGCAAGAGCCTTCTTGATCCGCGTCGCACTGATACCTGCATCGATAAGCAGCCGGCAGCCATCCATCTCTACATAGACCGCATTGCCCTTGCTGCCACTGGCCAGCACCGAAACCTGCATACCTTACTTTCTCCTATCCTAATCCTTGATTCTGTAAACTACCTGCAAACAATAGGCGCCAGCTTCGCCTTCAGTCTCTGCGAATACTGCCTTGCGCCCTTCTCATTCAGATGCGTCGCATCACCAAAACAATCCGTCTCGTAAACCGGAATCTCTTTAGACACTATGACACCACATTCATCTGCCAACTCAGTCAAATATACTTGATACTGCGCCAAATACCCTGACTGCACCACCCTTTGATAGCTATGATTTGTCATCGGCGCTTGTTCGATCAGCAATTCTATATTGTGTTCTTTACACAAGTCTGCCAGCCGCTTCAAATATATCTCCATGGTCGGCAGCACATGAAATTCCTGCATCGATGCAGCAACATTCAATGAGGTATTCTCCCCTCCGGACTGAATGGCCTCCCAACCATTATTCTGATAAAAATTTCTTTGATCGGCCGCCACATCATTCCCGCCTGCTAACATGCGGTTACAAAAATCAAACCCATAAATCTGCGGCATATACGCTTCAAACGCAAGCCGTTTCAATTGAAGGGTTTTCTTTTCGCTCACACTGAGACCATCCTGCTCAAAACGTATGTCTTCCACTTCTTTTTCTTGCGCCTTAGTCAAATAATGGAAACACATAGTCCGGCTGCTATATGCTGCTATGTCGCTATAAAGTGTCGGAATGAATTGTACCACTACCACCTGCGGTTTATATGCGTGGTTCTCTAAATATGCGGCTAGCGAATAATAAGCTTCAATAGGCGACCCGCCAACCAACCCCAAATTCAAACATTTTTTTCCAATTTCCTGAGGAATCCCCGCTGATTTCATCGTCGAATCGCCGAGCAGCAGTATATCAGCCTCGCCCTCCTGGCACATAACAGCCTGCTTTTGAAAATACCATGAATTATAGCCATCTCCCATATACCAGGAAAACGGCACTACAATAATTGCTCCCCATAAAAGCAGCATAACACTTAACACGCCAAAAATAAATGTATATACAAATCTTTTATTACTCAAACGTATAATCTCCCCACACGCTTAAAACTGGAAGTATAAAAACTCACTATACTCATTCATCTTCAGCAAAGAAATCACAAACAGGATTATCGCTGCCGCCACCCATTTTTTATTCGGGGTAAAGTTTTTCATCATAGCCAGCGGCGTTGGTACTAGCAATACCAGCAGCATACCAGCTAATACAAACCGAAAACACTTCGCCACTTCACCATGTATCAAAGAAACACTACCGTAGCTATGGATGTCAACCATGGCAGACAGATAAGCTATTGCACCGGCAAAATCATTTGCCCGAAAGACTACCCATCCAATAACAACACACAGGAAAGTCATCGTCCAGGCTAACCCACGCGGCAAGGAAATAGATAAGCGGCGCCATTGATGGTTGATCATCAACAGCAGGCCATGCCAGCCCCCCCAAAGGATGAACGTCCACCCAGCTCCATGCCAAAAGCCTACGAGCAGCATCGACAGGAATAAATTACGCATTTTCTTGATTTCACCCTGCCGATTTCCGCCCAAAGGAATATACAGATACTCTTTTACCCAGGCACCTAACGTCATATGCCAACGACGCCAAAAATCCACAATACTTGTTGCCCGATATGGCGCATTAAAATTCGTCGGAAATTGTAAATTGAGCATCAATCCCAAGCCAATGGCCATCTCACTGTAACCAGAGAAATCAAAGTACAACTGCAAAGTATATCCTAATGCCCCCACCCAGGCAGTGACAAAATCCAGCGCCCCCGCCTGGGAGAATATTGTGCTCACCCACGGCGCTAAACTATCTGCTAAGACAACCTTTTTGAAAAGGCCCAAAGAAAACAGCACTAAGCCCTGTGCAATATTCCCATAATCAAGCCGATAAGACTGTACCGCCATGAACTGCGGATGCATCGACCGATGACTAATGATCGGACCCGCTATCAAATGTGGAAAAATCGTTACAAATTCAAAAAAGCCCACAACATCGCCAGTAATTGTCTCCCCACGATAGGTATCCACCAAGTAGGCAATCTGCGTAAAAGTGAAAAAAGAAATTCCCAATGGCAGTATGACATGCGGTACATCGATAACTGCTGCACCTGCTAACGCATTGAAAGTATCCGCAAAAAAGCCAGCATACTTGAACCACCCAAGCAAACACAAATCACCGGCTATACCCGCAACAAGCCAAAATTTCTTCATCCCCTTACGGGAAATTTGACAACTGATTTTGTAATTAAACAATATCGACAACAGCAACAATGCCAGATAGCGATAATCCCACCAGGCATAAAAAAATAACGATGATATCACTAACCAGAACTGTGCTGGTTTCCTTCCATATCGTTTTGCTATCACAAAAAAACAGCAAACTACAATCGGTAAAAAAACACATATAAAAACATATGAATTAAACAGCATGAATCCCTACACACCTCATCCTTGTCTTTCCTCTCTATTCTCTCGAATCCGATTACAAGGAAAATCTATTTCTAAATCTTGCAGTTCATTCTCCTTTACTCAACATACTGCTTTATAATACGTTTAATTTCATTAGAGAATACGCGATTACCATTTCTATTCAAATGCGAATTATCTGCAAACATATCATTCGTATACATAGGAATATCTGTCTGCACAGGAATCCCATACTGATCACGAATGTCTTCCATATAAGTTTTATACGTGACTAGATATCCCGATTCCTTCAGTTTTTCTATGCCATATTCTCCCATAGGGAACTGGATAATCATCACAGGAATACCATTCGTCTGACAAAGCTGTATCGTCTCCCGCAAATAAAAATCCAACGATGCTAGCGGCGAAAAATCCATAGCCTTGGTTTCTTCTGGTCTTACTTGATCCGCAGGATCCTTTACAGCCTCTAAAAACATTGCACCACGCTGTTCTGCCAGCTGCGCATATTCCACCTCATTGGCCACCTTAGCATTTTTACGTAGATTATGCAAAACACCTGTCAGATAGATTGCCGGAGAACGATATTTATATTTGATGTATTCTCCAGTCATATCCTTGCCATCATATTTCCGTATATTCTCATTAGCTTCTTGCACTTCATCTTCTGATAAGTAATGAAAGTACAAACTTCTCTCTGTATAATTTTCCATATGCGTCAAATGTGTCGGCGCATAGCCAATGATAACCAGCTTAGGTGCATCATTATTTTTCAGATACCGCTGCAGCGAATAATACATATCTATCGGGTTACAACCAGATAACGCCATATTATAGGCAGATTCGCTAAGTATTGCCGGATCCACGCCAATCTTCATCCGTGAATCTCCCAACAACAAAACATCCACATTTTCATGTTTGCTCTGGGTGAAATCTTTTTGTTGCAGCCAAGATCCGTATTCCCCCGCGGTCATATAATACATATCTGGCAAAATCCATGTCAGGCTGTAAATAAGCAAAACTATCCCAACGACTACGCCGCTTATGCCTAACACAAAGCGTTTACTATTCATATCTTTCCCTCATTTTTAAAATTGAAAATACAAAAACTCCGTGTAGGTATTCAATTTATACAAGGATATCAGCAACAACGATAATATCAACACAAACCATTTCCAATTCGCCTTGAATCTCTCCATTAAGCAAATTGGATTCGGTATAACAGCCAGTACAATAGACAAGCCTGCCATATTCCACAAAATACGGTCCAATGGTTCACATACCCGCCACACATCGAAGCTTACACCATACGGAACAAGGAACGCTAACAATTTCGGGAAATTGCCCTGATCCGGGAACACAATGTTATGGACATCCGTCATAGCACCTAATATCGCTATGGCATCGTGAATGGATGCCGCGCGGAAGAACACCCACGCAATCACGACACTGAAAAACGTCATCCCCCAGCACAGAACTGCCGGCAGCTTGATATTGAGACGACGCCACTGATGATTGATCATCAGCAAAGCACCATGAATGCCACCCCAGATGATATACGTCCAGCCAGCTCCATGCCATAAGCCAATCAGCAGCATGGACACAAACAGATTTCGCATCTTACGCCATTCGCCATAGCGATTTCCGCCCATCGGGATATATAAATAATTCTTTACCCAGGCACCCAGCGTCATATGCCAACGACGCCAAAAATCAATAATTGACGTAGCTTTATACGGTGAGTTGAAGTTGACAGGGAATTTCAAATTGAACATCAAGCCTAATCCAATCGCCATCTCCGAGTATGCCGAAAAATCAAAATACAATTGGAAGGTATATCCCAATGCACCTGCCCAGGCCTCGATAAACGAAAGCTGATCAGCTTTTGTAAATATATCCCCTACCCAAGGAGAGAGATTATCCGCAATGACCGTTTTCTTGAACAAACCAAGCGTGAACAGCGAAATGCCCTTTGCTATATTCGTATAATTT